>NZ_JAHWLU010000140.1:0-11560 GCF_022134725.1 Buttiauxella sp. S19-1 | reverse complement strand
GTCTAAATAGACAGTATTCCCCCATTCGTTTTATGAGACCTGCATCTAATAAAATCCTATTTTCGTTACGCTGCTCACAAAACTATTATAACTAGTGAAATTTATTTTTGAATAAATCTCAATGGTTTTGTTGTGGCTTATTTATCCTGCTGAGGGATATAGTGTAAAAATAATTTGATATTGCTAATTTTAATAACAGGCACTCGTTCTGTGGCTTGTGTGATGTATTTTCCATGCCTGTTGTTATTCTGGAGTTGCTCTAACTTTGCATTGATTATTTTAATTCAGGAAGAAATATAATGAAGATAAAACTCTTACCCCTTGCTGTGTCCGTAGGACTTTCAGTACTCCCCTCAGTTGTATTTGCAAGTGAGGCTGCGGAGCCTGCATCTAAAAGCGTAGCTTTCACAGATCCACTTTCAGGTATTGATTTCTTTGGCTATTTTCGCTCAGGGATTGCCGGTGGAGAAAGTGGTTCGATGAACGAAGCTGTCGGTGGTAGTTTCCAGAAAAATAAACTAGGTCGTCTTGGTAACGAATTTGATACCTATGCCGAAATTGGCTTTGGTAAAGAGTTATATAATGCAGGTAGCCAATCTGTTTACATACAGACCATGATTAATATGTATGATGGCGACTCTAACAGTAATAATGGGGATAACCCATTTGGCTGGGAGAATCTGAATATGCAGTTCCGTAACTTCATGGGGTTTGATGAAACAACATGGGTCGGTATTCGCCAGTACAATAAATACAGCATTGATGCTAACGATTATTTCTTCTGGAATAAGACAAACGTTGGCGGCGGTATTGAAAAAATGTCGGTAGGGCAAGGAAAATTGTCAATAGCCGCGCTGCATCGTGATATTGAAGAAGATAATTCAATGGGAGCTGATGGCGATCTCGACAGTGTAGATATTGATGATTTAGTCGATTCCAACCAACTGGAGTTGATGTATGACAGTCAGCCATTGTGGCGTGGCGCTAGCCTGGCTGTGGGCTATAAGTACCTCAATGCTGATGCCAGTGATGAGCAAATTCAGCATAACAACCATGATTATTCTGACGGTCAGACCGCTATGGTCATGTTGCAGCAGCAGGTCTTTGAGAAGGGTATCAACAATACCGTGGTGCAATATTATGCGGATGGTTCAGCTCTGCAAGGGGTCACCTTCGGCGCCGCTGATACATTGAATGGCACAGTGAAAAGTGGTAACGGATGGGCAATGCGTAACTATGGCGTAATTCCACTGGCTGAAGACTGGGATCTGAGTCATGCCATCAATTATGCAGCTGCCAACGATATTGAGCGGTGGGATGGCAAAACAGGGGATGGTACAACAGTTTCCGCCAGTGCCAAAGTTACCTATCACTGGTCGGACTATACCCGCACCTATGTTGAGCTAGGTTACTTCGATGATGAGAAAACGGTGGATGGCACAAACTATGAACGTAGTGGTTCGAAGTACACCGTCGCCCAGGCGTTATCCTTCGGTCGAGACAAACCTGAACTACGTCTGTTCGCCAGTTATTTTGATAGCAGCACCGATAACTGGGATGATACTGGAAACGCCTTTGAAAACGGCCATTCCAGCGACACATGGGCGGTTGGTCTGCAGGCTAATGTATTCTGGTAACAAGAATATTTGAACCGCGGGCAACGTAGAAAATTCTGCAGTTGCCCGCAATATCGCGTCATACGCTCATAAATACACTTCAATTAATAGCCTGGTTTGGGATAACTTTACCGATCTTTGCGCCACGCATCGGCCGTCAGCGCTTCGCCAAAGTGGCTGGCAATCAGGCGCTTAGTCAAATCGTGGAGCGGGGAGGCGAGAACATCGGCTGTACTACCGCGTTCCACAACTTCACCCTGGTGTAACACCATCACCTGGTCGCTGATATGTTTCATCATGCCAATGTGCTGAGTCACGTAGATGTAGGCAATTCCCTGTTTTTCCTGCAATTCCAGCATCAGGTTAATGAGCTGCGAACGCATTGACATATCAAGTGACGCCAGCGCTTCATCGGCAATAATGACTTTCGGCCGCAAAATTAATGCGCGGGCCAAACCCAAACGCTGCTTTTGCCCTGGGGCGAGCATGTGTGGGTAATAACTGGCGTGGTCGGGTAGCAACCCGACCATTCTGAGAGTCTCGATAATCTGCTTATGGCGCGCTTCCGGCTCAAGGTTAGTATTCAGGCGCAGTGGGAAATCAAGAATCTGCGAAATGCGTTGGCGAGGATTCAGCGAAGTACTGGGATCCTGGAAAATCATACGAATATGCTGGCTACGGTAGGTATAGTCGCCGTAATGCAGCAAATGGTCGTCAATCAACACTTCACCTGTCGTTGGCTCAATCATTCCTGCGAGCATTTTTGCCAGCGTGGATTTACCTGAGCCATTTTCGCCAATGATTGCCAGCGTTTGCTTTTCACGCAAAGTGAAACTCAATGGTTTTACCGCGTCAACGTGCTGACGACGGAACAGGCCAGTTCGGTAACGAAACGTTTTACTTAAATTGCGGACTTCGAGCAGCGTTTCGACCATTACTGACTCTCCATATTCAGCGGGAAGTGGCAGGCATAAAGATGTGTTTTTGCCCCGGTCAGGCGTGGCGTTTCGATACACTCACGTTGTGCATAAGGGCAACGTGGCCCGAGCCGGCAGCCCATCGGCAAGTGTTCCAGTAACGGGATAGCGCCGGGCATGGTATTCAGGCGGCTTTTATGCGGCATTGAGCTGCCAAAGTCAGGGATCGCACGGATAAGCGCCTGAGTATAAGGGTGATGCGGCGTGGCAATCAGCTCTTCACTGGTTGCGCTTTCCACGGTTTGCCCACAGTACATCACGTTAATTTTATCCGCCCACTGGCTCAACATCTGCAAGTCGTGGCTTATCAGCAAAATCGTCGTGTTGTTGTACTGATTCAAACGTGTCAGTAATTTGAAAATCTGCAATTGCGTGGTGGGTTCCATGGCATTTGTTGGCTCATCGGCAATCAACAAACGCGGCTGGTTTGCCAGCGCAATGGCAATCATGACTTTCTGGCATTCACCGTCCGTCAGTTCGTAGGGATAACTGCGCATCGCATCTTTGTGATCTTTAATCCCGACGCGATGCAACAGTTCGATGGCGCGACGTTTACGCCAGCCAAAACGCTTCCACCAGCGACCCTTAAAGGTCCAGCCTGGGATATTTTGCATCAGCTGGCGACCCACACGCTCTGAGGGATCAAGGCAAGATTGGGGTTCCTGGAAGATCATCGAAACGTTATGGCCAACCAGACGTCGGCGCTCTCGTCCGCTCAGCCGTAACAAATCAATATCATCAAAACGCATACGGTCTGCCGTGACGCGCCAGTTGTCCTTTGTGACACCGCAAATGGCTTTTGCAATCAGGCTCTTGCCCGAGCCTGATTCACCCACCAGGCCGCGAATTTCCCCTTCGTTGAGGGTCATACTGACGCGGTCGACGGCTTTGACCCAACCTTCGGAGGTCATAAACTCGATGGTCAGATTTCGGATATCAAGTAATGGCATTTATTGCACCCCCGCATTTATTGCGCGGCGTAGTCCGTCGCCCAGCAGGTTGACCAGAAGTACACTTACCATGATAGCCCCTCCGGGCAACATGACGGTCCACGGAGCCACATAAATCAGCTCCAGTGCATCACCCAGCATTGCGCCCCATTCCGGCGACGGAAGCTGTGCACCCAAATCGAGAAAACCTAGCGCAGCAATATCCAGAATGGCCATCGACAACGCACGGGTGATTTCTGTAATCAGAATGGCGGCGGTATTAGGCATCACCGCGAACCACAGAATATTAAGCGTTGATGCGCCATCCAGACGAGCGGCAACCACGTAATCTTTTTCCAGCTCGTCATGTACGGCGCTATAGACTGAACGTACCATGCGCGGCAGCAGCGCCAGCCAGACTGCAAACATGGCGTGAACCAGATGTGGGCCGACAAACGCCACCACAATGATTGCCAGCAATAGGGTAGGAATCGACAGCAATGTATCGAGAATGTGGTTCATCACCGCAGAGCGCAGCCCATGAGTAGAACCAGCAAAAACACCCAAAACAATGCCGAATACAGCGGCAGCCAACGTCACAACAAACGCGCCACCGACCGTCGGCGCGGCACCGCTTAATAAACGGCTTAATACATCGCGCCCAAGGTCATCAGTTCCCAGGAAGAACGACACGTCGCCATAGCGTGACCAGGACGGCGGTAACAACTGATAACCCAGGAATTGCTGGTCGATGCCATAAGGTGCAAAAACGCTACCGAATACACACAACAGCACCAGCGCCCCACAGCCATACAGGCCAATCATCGCTGTGGTGTCGCCGTAAAATTTTCGCCAGGTCAGTCGCAGTGTGCTCGGCGGGCGTTTCTCGCGATAGACGCTATCGTAAGGCATACCATTCCTTATGTGTCAGTGGGTTAGCCATAGCACCCAAAATATCGGAGATAACATTCACGATGATAACCAATGAACCGATGACCATCACGCCAGCAGAGATGGCCGTGTAGTCTTGTTGACGGATGGCGTTGATAAGCCAGCGCCCAAGCCCCGGCCAGCTGAACACCACTTCGGTGATCATCGCCAGCGTTAACATGGTTGAAAATTGTAAGCCGAGACGGGGGATAACCGGTGGCAGCGCATTATGTAATACGTGTCGATGCAGGATTGTCAGGCGCGATAATCCGCGAGTGGCGGCCGCTTTAATGTAATTTTGGTCGAATACGTCAATGGTGCTGATGCGCATTAAACGCACCACCTCGGTGGTGGGGGCGACTGCAAGCGTCACGACCGGCAAAATCATATGGCGGATGGCACTCATAATCATCTCGTCACGATATGGCGAGTCCGACAACCAGGCGTCAACTAATGCAAAACCGGTGACAGACTTCACTTCATAGAGTAAATCGAAACGCCCTGAGACTGGCAGCCAGCCTAACGTCAGTGAGAAAAACATCGTCAGTAATAGTGCAAACCAGAATACGGGAATCGAAAAGCCAACCAGAGCCAGCGCACTGATCAGCCTGTCCTGCCATTTGTTGTGCATGATACCAGCCAGCATCCCCACCGGAATACCGATGAGCAAAGCCAGGCCGAAAGCGAGCAAACAGAGCTCCATCGTAGCCGGGAAGACCAGGCTCAACTGTTCGTTAATCGACTGACCATTAATGCTCGATACGCCAAAGTCCCAGTCCAGAATACTTTCAAACCAGAACACCCACGCGTTCCACAGCGACGCGCCTTGTAATGGTGCGTGCGGGGTAAAGTAGTTGAGGCTAAAGCCAATAAGTGTCAGAAAAAACAGCGTCACCAGCAACAGCAGCAGGCGGCGCAGGGTATAGATGATCATGGTTTTTTCACCTCAACATTTTCACGGGATACGCCCGCAAACGATGCGTTACCAAACGGACTTAGCACCAGGCCTTTAATGTCGTAGCGATAGGCTTGCAGGCGCAGCGATGATGCCAGCGGTAATACCGGCAATTGTTGGGCGAGAATATCCTGCGCTTCACGATAAGCCTCAATACGTGATGCCAGTTCTTGAGAAGACAACGCTTTTTGCAGGACTTCATCAAATTTAGGATCACACCAGCGAGCATAGTTGGTCTGTGAACGAATCGCCGCGCAACTTAGCATTGGGCGGAAGAAGCTATCCGGGTCGTTACTGTCAGTCGCCCAACCTGCCAGCGTGAGATCGTGGTTCATGTCCATCAAACGCGCTTCCTGAAAGCGGCCTTCGACTGGCACGATAATGACTTTCACGCCAATTTGAGCCATATCTGCCTGAATAAGCTCTGCGGTTTTCAACGGACTCGGGTTCCATGCCTGTGAACTGGTTGGCACCCACAAGCGCAATTCCAGATTGTTAAGCCCCAGAGCTTTTAACTGCTGACGAGCTTTGGCGGGATTGTATTCGGTGATTTTGGAATCGCTGTCATAAGCCCATGATGCACGGGGCAAAATAGACGCAGCAGTTTCAGCAGTGCCGTAATAAATAGATTGCATCAGACGCTGGTTATTAATCGCCAGCGCCAGCGCATGGCGCACTTCAGGATTATTCAATGGCGCTTTATTGGTATTGAAAGCCAGATAGGCAATGTTCATGCCTGGACGTAAAGTCAGACGCAAACGCGGGTCATCACGCAATATGGTCAACTGACTGGCGGCAGGATAGGCGAGAACATCACATTCCCCGGTGATCAGTTTAGATAAACGTCCTGTGCCCCCAGAACCCAAGTCCAACACTACCTGCGGCATTAATGGTACACCGCGCCAGAACTTAGGGTGACGAGCCAGGCGAATATATTGTCCGGAACGAAATTCGCTCACCTGGAATGGCCCGGTGCCAACAGGTTCGCGATCCATCATCTCTTTTCGATCGGCTTTGGTCAGTTGCGCTGCGTATTCCGCAGACATGACGGATGCGTAGTGAGTCGCCATGTGCCACAGGAACGACGCATCAGGTTTCTCAAGGCGGAACTCAACGGTATTGTTATCCAGTTTACGGATGCTTTTTACCGCGTCTGGGAACTGGAGGCTGTCAAAATAAGGGTAGTTACCCCCATTGACGTTGTGCCATGGGTGGTCGCGATTAAAAACACGCTGGAAACTGAATACCACATCATCGGCATTGAGTGCGCGAGTAGGTTTAAACCACGGAGTGGTCTGGAACTGCACGTTTGGGCGTAAATGGAAGCGGTAAGTGGCACCGTTATCCAGCACTTCCCAGCTTTCTGCTAACTCGGACACCAGGCGGTAAGTATATGGATCGACATCCAATAATCGATCATATAACTGTGCGGCAAGGGTGTCGACAGTCAAACCACCGCTCGCCATCTGCGGATTAAAGGTATTGACCTGACCGCTGACACAATAAACAAATCCGCTGTTACGGATATCTGCTGGTTTTTGGACAGGTGTTTCAGCTGGCGGTGCAGCAAAAGCTACGCCACTCAGGCAGCTCACTGCCAGTAACAGGGAAGATACAATTGCGCGCATAAGTTTTTGAGTTTTCACGGGTGATAGCCAAAGTGTATCGTACTCTTGAGGGCTTCCCAAAATATGTCAGGCTATTTTGCTTTTTTTATAATCAATGCCGGTAAAAAAGGCCGGGCGATGTTGTTTTTTACAGCGTTTTGATGGCAAAGCTACTCCTTATTCAGGTTGAACAACGTCGTGCTTTTTAAGCAGTGCACGTAATTGATGGTAAGTCAGCCCCAGTAAATCGGCGGCCTTGCGCTGGTTATATTTCGCCTGTTGTAAGCTTTTTTCCAGTAACGCCTTTTCCTGCTGATTTTGCCAACCACGCAAATCCATCGGTAATGTGGGTAGTGTTTCATCGTGATACAGCACAGCAACCGACTGCCGCGCAAACGGATCGAGGATCACTTCATCAACGGGCTCATCGCTGGTACCGTGGCGATACATCGAACGCTCTACCACATTTTTTAATTCCCGAATATTGCCAGGCCAGCCGTAATTAAGCAGCGTTTGCTGTGCTTGCTCAGTAAACCCCGGGAATAGGGGAAGCTGTAACTCTCGGCACATTTGAATGGCAAAATGCTCGGCCATTAACATGATATCGGGCTGGCGCTCGCGCAGCGGGGGCAGTTTGACCACATCAAAGGCAAGGCGATCAAGTAAATCGGCGCGGAATTTACCCTCTTCGGCAAGTTTAGGCAGATCAGCATTAGTGGCACAAACCAGCCGTACATTGACTTGCAACGGTTGGCTACCGCCGACACGCTCCAGTTCGCCATACTCCACTACGCGCAGCAATTTTTCCTGCACCATCATCGGCGCGGTCGCCAGTTCATCCAGAAACAACGTGCCGCCATCGGCTCGTTCAAAACGTCCCGGATGGCGTTTTTGCGCGCCGGTAAAAGCGCCAGCTTCATGTCCAAAAAGCTCAGAGTCGAGCAAGTTATCATTCAGCGCGGCGCAGTTAAGTGAAATAAACGGCCCTTGCCAACGACGCGACAGGAAGTGTAGACGGTTAGCAATTAGCTCTTTGCCGGTGCCGCGTTCGCCAATCACTAACACCGGTTTTTCCAGCGGAGCCAGACGGGAGACTTGCTCCAGCACTTCAAGGAAACTGTTTGCCTCGCCGATCAGGTTATCTTTGCTATCTGCCATGATTAAATTAACCAATAGTTAGTGAATTTAACCACTATATACGTTGTGGGTAGCGAGTCAAATTTAATCATTTCTATTAAAATCAATAAAATAAAAAGTTGGCACATCACTTGCAATATTCATTTCGTGCAGGGTGCCAGGCACCTGAAATAATGACTAAAGAGGATTGAATTATGGGTATTTTTTCTCGTTTTGCCGACATCGTGAATGCCAACATCAACTCGCTGCTTGAGAAAGCAGAAGATCCGCAGAAGCTAGTACGCCTGATGATTCAGGAAATGGAAGATACATTGGTTGAAGTGCGTTCCACTTCTGCGCGTGCGCTGGCCGAAAAGAAACAGCTCTCCCGTCGTGTAGAACAAGCGACGGCACAGCAAGCTGAATGGCAGGAAAAAGCGGAACTGGCGCTGCGTAAAGATAAAGAAGATCTGGCGCGTGCGGCATTAATTGAAAAGCAAAAAATGACCGACATGATTGCTACCCTGGAAGATGAAGTAGTACATGTTGATGAAACACTGGCGCGTATGAAAAAAGAGATCGGTGAGCTTGAGAACAAACTCAGCGAAACCCGCGCGCGCCAGCAGGCACTCACACTGCGTCATCAGGCCGCTTCTTCTTCCCGTGATGTTCGTCGCCAGTTAGACAGTGGAAAGATCGACGAAGCAATGGCCCGTTTTGAATCCTTTGAGCGCCGAATCGACCAAATGGAATCAGAAGCGGAAAGCCACAGCTTTGGCAAACAGAAAAACCTCGACTCACAGTTTGCTGAACTGAAAGCTGACGACGAAATCAGCGAACAACTGGCGGCGCTGAAAGCTAAAATGAACAACCAGGATCGTGGGTAATTAACTGACTGCGGCGTCGGGAAACGGCGCCATAGTCAAGGCTGACTTGTAAGGAGTACACATGAGCGCGCTTTTTATTGCCATCCCATTAACGATTTTTGTGTTGTTCGTCGCTCCCATTTGGCTGTGGCTGCACTACAACAACCGTGCCGAAAATGGCGGGCAACTTTCTCAGGGCGAACAACAGCGGTTGGCGCAACTGACTGATGAAGCACGACGTATGGGTGAGCGCATTCAGACGCTGGAACAGATCCTTGATGCTGAACATCCGAACTGGAGAGATAAATAATGGTGAAATCAATTTCCGGTCGCAAACTGTGGCGCATCCCAGAAAAAGGGATGGTGAAAGGGGTGTGCGCGGGTATCGCACAATACCTTGATGTGCCTGTGAAGCTGGTACGCCTGATTACTGTTTTGGCGATGGTATTTGGCCTGTTCTTCTTTGTTTTGGTGGCCTACATCGCATTGACCTTTATCCTTGACCCAATGCCTGCGGGGGCTTCGCAAGAAAAGCCGCAACCGACCAACCGAGATTTGCTCGACGAAGTTGACGCCCAACTGGCGGCGGGCGAGCAGCGTTTGCGTTCCATGGAACGCTATATAACCTCTGATACCTTCACGTTACGTAGCCGTTTCCGCCAGCTTTAACTCGGTTTCTCCCTCTCCTGTGGGAGAGGGCCGGGGTGAGGGCATATGGCTGACTATTTCCCCCAGGAGGACACATGTCCAAATTCCAGACGACTGCCAATAAGGCAAAACCAGGCCTGAAAATTATCGGTAAACTCGTGTTTTTGGCCGCTCTGCGTTATGGCCCTGCGGGCGTCGCGGGATGGGCGATAAAATCCGTAGCACGTCGTCCGTTGAAAATGCTGCTGGTGCTAACACTTGAGCCGATGCTTGCTCGTCTGTTGCGCAAGGTTTCGGCTCGCTTTAATGGTACATCCCCGCTTTAAATCCTCACCCTTGCGGGAAGATAGCTAATCTTCCCGCAGCGTTTACTCGTCACCTCTTAATTTCCCAGCCTCACAACTTTTGTCATGAAACGGTTCACAGGAAAACTTTGTCGATTATATTGCGTGAAATAATCCATAGCCTGTGGTTATACTGTGTAACTCATTAATACATATCGATAGCTAGATTTATGGATAATTTCTCGGGCTAAAAGGATTTTGCCAGACGGGTTTTGTAAGATTTCAACTATAATAAAATGGCTTGTTAAAATAATCACAGCTTTTGGAGTTTACCAAAATAAGCTGCGGATTTTTTTATTTTAAAATCAATGAGCGAAGTATCGACATAATAGGATTGGCTCCATCGTTTGTGCTAATCCCTCACCATAAAAGCGAGTCAATATGTCGCGTTTTTTATAAAGCATTCGGTTGTCAACAATAAGGTCATGCTATGTCCCAACGCAACTATCTTACTACCGATGAAGTTCAACGCCTGCTTGATTCGGCCAAACAAGGTTTGAATCCCGAACGTAATCGCTGCATGGTAGCCATGTGTTATCTTCACGGATTCCGCATCAGCGAACTGTTAAAACTGCGGCTGTCAGATATTGATTTACCGACACGGACGCTCAATATTCACCGTCTGAAGAATGGTTTTTCAACCATTCATCCTATGATTCCTTGTGAGGTGAGCCTGCTTGAGTTATGGCTTAACACCCGCCAGAACTGGGCCTCGCTGGATGATGATTCACTGTTTATTTCACGAAATGGTAAACCTCTTTCACGTCAACAGGGTTACAACATTATCAATGCGCTGGGGAAAAGAGCAGGACTGCCGTTATGTTCACATCCTCACATGTTGCGCCATGCCTGTGGGTTCGCCATGGCAGACAACGGGATTGATACACGCTTAATACAGGACTATCTGGGGCATCGTAACATCCGCCACACGGTACGTTATACCGCCAGCAATGCGGCGCGTTTTGAGGGGATTTGGAAAGAGAAAAATATGCGCAGAAACAAGCTATTAGTTCTTTCCTGATAAATATCACCCATGTGCCAGTAGCCTATCAATGGAGCGGTGCCCCATGCTTTCTGGCGCATTCTTGCCTGTGTGAAATAACCAGTAATAACCTCTTTTTTCGAAAAGTACATCTCCTGACTTTAATTTATACTTAGTGACTATTCTAACAAAGGCCCATTTTTATATTAATTAATGATAGTGATTAGTGCGGCTGAAGAAAAAACCATGCAATTAAAAAGTGCAATTTATAGCTAATTATTTTAATCATGATTATAAGCTTAGAAAATTATCTGAGTGATTGGGCTGGGCAAATAAAATAATGTGGTTTTATTGGTTTCATTCAGGCGTGATTAATTTCCGCGATATTCTCTGTGTGAATAATATACGGTGGGTTGAGGGTGGTTTCTTGTGCATTTACCTGTTGATTGAAAACTGAAAAGTAGACAATTAGTTCCAATTTGACAAGTCCAGCCCAAGAGTCCAGAAATATACGAAAAAGCAGTCAAATAAACTGATTTTAATTTTATTTGTGATTTTTAATTCTTCATGTGGTGACAAATAAGACACGG
>NZ_JAHWLU010000139.1:0-11735 GCF_022134725.1 Buttiauxella sp. S19-1 | reverse complement strand
CAGGGTCGGTTGCGATTCGTTCCAGACGATCGCGCCCTCCAGCCGTTCCCGACGGCTGGACCCTGCCACCTGGAGTCAAAATGGAGGCGATTTAAGCCGGACCCGAAATTCAAAGTCAAAGGCCAGAGCGGTTTTGACCTTGTTCCCGGCTTCAATCGTACCGTTTTTTACCCTTCAGTCGGGGTCACGTGGTCGGGAACCACGTGAGAGAGCGATCGTCTGACTAAAAATGTCAGGAAC
Organism: Buttiauxella sp. S19-1; assembly: GCF_022134725.1. Lineage (NCBI taxonomy): Bacteria > Pseudomonadati > Pseudomonadota > Gammaproteobacteria > Enterobacterales > Enterobacteriaceae > Buttiauxella > Buttiauxella sp. S19-1. The sequence goes on along the minus strand of NZ_JAHWLU010000139.1, from coordinate 11,495 downwards.
ATTTTTGAACAACGCTTGCGTTGGCCACGAAGTGGTTCGGCACAGGGATGTGCCGAATAAACGGGTCGCGAACGACCCCGAATGTTGGGTGAAAAACGGTGTTTACCGCTTTAGCGGCGATTGATTTGCCGGGCGCCTGGATTATTAAGGAGTTGGCGTTAACTCCTTAATACGTTCACCGTTTTCTGTAATTAAAGAGATAACTGAACGCACAGGTGAACGGAGAATCAGAGAGGCTTACAGATCTCACCCTGACAAAATTGCCAGGGTGATGGCAAAAAATCACCGTACCGACAACGCCACCAGCATCTTCAAACTCGCAGAATAATAATCCTCCTGCGCCGTAATTTGCGGCTGTGCAACGCTCCCCGGCTGGAACACTAAATCACGCACCGCCAGTAACCCGCCATCCATCATATACGGCGCGGTATCGCCAGTGGTGACGTTCACCCAGGCTGGTGTTTTCTCACGTGGATAACGCCCCCACCAGGTTTTATAAGCCTGTAACTCTGGGCTGCTGTGATTAAACCAATACACATACAGCGGAACGCGAATCGCATCGTAGCTAAAGCGCGCTGGCCATTGTTTTGCCGGAACAGTACGCCCATCGGAATAGAGCGAAACCCAGTCAGACGGGAGCTGAGGCTCGCCAAAGTGCATTTTCCCCAACAGTTTCTGCCCATCGTTAATCAAATCCGTCCACACCGTTAAATGGCTGCGGTTAGCGAAATCCTGCCACGCCGGGAAGATAAAGTAAGAGGGGTTGAGATTCACATAGCTGTTGAGGTTAAAACCGTTAGCGCCAGGCAACATCACCTGGTAACCGGCAAAACGGATAACGTTGTGGGCAACCAACGCCTTAGTGATGGCATCTGATTCTTTCAGATAATCGGGGTTCTGCCACTTGTTGCCCGCTTTTAACAGCGCCCACGCGATAAAAGTATCGCCATCGACGGCGTTGTTTTTATCGGTGATCGGTTGTGCTTCAACGGGGTTATATCGCCAGTAGAACAGACCATTATCGGGGTTTTTCAGCGTTTTTCGCGTCCAGTTCCACATTTTATCGAAACTGGCACGGTCGTCGTTAGCCACGGCCATCATCATGGCAAAACCCTGGCCTTCGGTGTGGCTGACGTTTTTATTCCCGGTGTCGACAATGCGGCCATCGGGCATTAAAAAACGGGATTTGTAGCTATCCCAGGCAGTGTCAGCCAGCGCTTGCTGGCAGAAGAACAAGGCAACAACTGCCACTATCAGCGTTTTGCATCGCTGCAACATCAAAGCACCTCATCGACTATTTTGATATCGAAAGTGTACCACTGTTGCTGACGGTGAAGACTCGCGCCACAGCGACACATGCGGTTTACCGCCCTGATCGCGTAACCAACGAGCGTAGACACCTTCCAGAACAGCGCTAAATGCGTGACTCCAGGAAACTTGCTGCGCTTCGTCTGCGGGAACAGGTAAAGCCATGTGGCGAATGAGCATCGCCGTTTCGCTGGCTTCGATATCAATATAGCCCCAGTTGAAACGGGCGAGCTGAACATTTATCTGTGATTCGAGTTCGCCCACAGTTCGCGCTAATGCTAATGGGTGGCGTGCCGCCAGCGTGTCACCCATTTGCATCAGAAACGGGCGGCTTTCTTCTTCACCCGCATTCGCCACCATGCTATCAATCATGATGTGGAGCAAAGAGAACCAGCCCGGTTGGGTCTGCTGATTCTGAAAGTACTGCAACAACTGCGCGTCATTCATGATTAATTATTCCCCAGCAGGTAACGGAAGTAGAGCTGTGCGGTACTTTCGTTGTAATCACCAAAGGTGTCATAACCCACCTGACCACCAATCGTCATGTCTTTGTTAACTTTGTAATCGGCTGCGGCACGCAGGTTATAGCCAATGCCGCTTTCGCTACTGCCGCTGTACCACGCTTCTTTCGCGAAGCCGTTGGCGACGTAATTTTCCAGTTGCGCCTGCATCGCCGAATCGGTCGGGAAGTACGGGCTTTGATTCTGGCTATAGGACTGATAACCCAACGATGCGCCCACCGACATATCCCAGTTATTAAACTTCTGGGTGTAATCCACCGGGAAGGAGACGCTGATATAGTCTTGCGGGCTGAAGTAACCGCCTTGCCCGTAGCTGAAATAGCTGAGGTTTTTCGAGAAATCCATATACGTCATGCTGATACCGGTTTTCAGTTCGCGGTCATCAGCATGGAACGGGCGAATATAAACGCCAGCATTCCCGGTAACATTGCCGTTGCTCGGCACGTTTTCGCCAATGTAGTTATACAAACCCACACCCGCGTAGAAACCCGCATCGCCATCGTCGTAGCTCAGTTGCGCGCTACCGCCGTTCTTGGTGACCTGGCCCCATTTTTTGCCGCTGTATTTGTCTTCCACACCGACATAAGAAAGCAGGCTGTCGACCACGGCACGTCGTTCGCCGGTCAGAATCAATTTCAGGTAATCGGTTAATTGTGGCGACCACTGCACACCACCGACCACGGTATTTAAATCCTGGCCTAATGGCGTGGAGCCCACGTCGAGTTTGTACTGTTCGCCCGTTAACGCCATCCCAACTTCCACACCCGCAGCACTTTGCGAGCCTTGTGAAGGCACTTTTATCTTGTCGATATTGGGCAGTTCTGGCGGCGTGGTGGTTGAGGCGTTATACAGCTCCTCGCCCACCTGCCCCTGAATCAACGCGCCGGTACCAAAGCGGCGGCTGGATTCGTCAGACGAGCTGCCCGCATTCAGGCTGATTGGCGTAACGTTAAGATCTAAACGTGAGTCGCCAAACGGCACCGTCGACCACTGCAATGGCGCTTTGATTTCAGTGAGTTTACTCAGACCGCTTTCGCCATCGCGCCCACGCACAGCCACCGCACCACGCGCCCAGGTGGCGGTTTTGTCGGTCAGCTGTTCCATCATGTTATCCACCTGGCGCAAGGTGCCTGCCTGTGCCGTCTCGACCGGCAGATCGGTACGCGTGGTACCCGGCGGTGCGGTTTGTGGATTACGCGCCAGCTGTGCGACTTGCCACGGCATCGCTTCGCCATACAGCGAGTTAGCGGCGGTGGCTTGTGGGGCGACGGAGGTTTTCGGGGTGAACGGGTTATCGGCTAATGCCAGGCCTCCGAGCGTTGGCGCGGTTCCGCTTTCGGCTCCTTGCAGGCCAAGCAGTTTGCCACGCGCGGTGCGCAGGTAGCCCATCGCCTGCTGGTGGTTGCCATCGGCTTCGGCCACGCGCGCCAGTAACAGCAGGCGATCCGGCGTTTCATCGTTGCGCAACCCGGTGGCCAGCTGTTTCGCTTTATCGACGTCTTTACTGGCGAGCGCCACGTCGATGGCACCCGCGCGCGCATCTTGTTGCGGCGTGTCACGCGTCATCAGGTAGTCGTAAACCACGCCCGCTTCTTTGTTCATTTTGCCGGACTGATACAGACGCGCCATCGCAAACATCAGGTCGGTATTTTGCGGGTCGTTCTGCATCGCACGGATCAGTTTATCGTACGCCGCCGCATAATTGCCCTGGGTACGTAGTTGGTCAGCTTCGTTGATCACGTAGCCATTGCGAACGCTGGCAAGCTGCGTTGGTGTGCTGCGCGACTGCAATTCTGGATTCGCCAGAAACGCCTGCGCTTCACGCCCCAGCCCGGCCTGGTTCAGCACCGCAATCTGGTCGCCATAATCACCGGCGTTGCCCTGCACGCCACGGCGCATGTTGTCGCGCACAATCGTTACCGCCGTGCTGACATCGCCGGTTTGCGCCAGCATTTTTGCCAGTTTTCCCGCATCTGCCGGGCTTTGTGGCGGGCGCATCGCCAGCGCTTTTAAGGTATTCGCCGCCGCCACCGTATCGCCCTGCGCGAGGTAGCGTTCCGCTACCGACATTTGCAGATTGTAGTTCACACGTGCCGCAAGGCTGCGCATGTCGTTGGTCTGGCTGGACGCGGGAATACGCGACAATAAAGTTTGTGACTGCTGCCAGGCATTGTTTTCGCTGGCAAACAATGCCCCCGCGTACAGTTCTGTATTGGAGGCGTTTGGCCGGAAAGAAGCCGCCATCACATTGCTGGCTTCGTCACGACGCCCCTGTTTCTGGAGCTGGCGCGCTAAATCAAGACGCAGCCACGGGTCGGACGGATAACGCGCCACGCCCTGCTGCAAAATAGCGATGGCTTGTTGCGGGTTGCCATTTGCCGCGGCCTGCTGTGCCTGGCGGCGCAGCGGATCGGCCGGATTACCGCCAGAAACGCGCGGCTGCAATTTGGCCTGCAAACTGGCAGGCAGGGTTTGCAGCATCGCTTGCGCTTCGGCGGTTTTATTCTGCTCACGCAACACGTAATAGAGGTTTTCGCGCGCCGCGCCGTTATTCGGTTGTTCGCTCAAAATACTGCGTAAAGTCTGCTCTGCCTCGGCGTAATCTTTGTTATGGCGCTGGACATCCGCACGGAATAACTTCGCAGCATTTCCACGTTCACCGCTTTGCTGTGCCAGAGGCGCGCTGAGCGCCAGGGCCTGGCTAATATTGCCCTGTTTGAATGCAGCCTGAGCGCTCGCCAGTTGCCCGTAAAACTCGGCGTCATCGGCTTGTTGTTTGCGCTCGCCAGATTGATCGCCACCCTGCCTGGCGGCGCGATTCAGGTATTCTGCGGCGGCGGTGTAATCGCCTTTACGCTGCGCGATGTAGCCCATCCCGGCCAGTGCATCGGCGTCTTGCGGGTTGTTTTGCAGCACTTGTTCAAACTGGTTTTTTGCCACTTCGGTGTTGCCGCTATTGAGCGCGTTAAACCCTTCGCCTTTTGCGGCACCGCCAACACTTTTACGGTAGTGCTCTTGCACCACCGTATCTTTCGGATGGCGTTGCAGGAAGGTTTGATAATACTGCTCGTCGCTGGCAGTTGGGCCGAGCCACAACAGCGCCTGGCGCAAAGCTTTATCGGCATCCTGGCTACCGCTCGCCATATTTTGCAGGATGTCCATGCCTTCACGACGCGTGGCATCCTGGTAGGTCAGCACTTTACCAAGCGCAATACGCCCGCCGTTGTCCTGCGGATTTTGCGCGGCAAACTGGCGTAAACCAGCCACCGCTTGCGGATACAGCGATTTGTCGCCCGCCATCGTCAGGTAATATTCTGGCGCGAGGCTCGGCGGCGGCTGGTCGCCATTAAACAAACTGCGCCAGGTGGCGAGGGCGGCGGGAATATTGCCGCTGCGCGCCTGCTGACGCGCTAAATCCAGCTGCCCACGCGGGATTTGCTGAATCTGTTTAGCGTTATCCAGCGCCTGCAAATTACCGTCTTGTGGCGAAACAGAAGCCAGGCGTTCGCGCCATTGGGCGGCACCTTTAATATCCCCGGCTTGCTGTGCCCACAGCGCCATCAGGTACATCGCCTGGGTGTTATTGGCATCAACCATCAACACTTTCTGCAACGCGTCTTTTGCCAGCTCGTCATGTGACTTTTCATGCCAGTAATTGGCCTGGTCAAACAACGCTTTTAACGCCGGGTTGTTTTCCGCAGCGGTCGCGCTAAACGCCAGGCCGCCAAAGAAGCACAGAGTTAACAAGCGGCGGGCGTTTTTGTTTTTATGATTCATTGAGCACCACCTTTACTTACCATCATCCTGAGGATTAAGACGTTTATGCGCGCGTTTTTTCAACAGGGCGTACAAGCTCAAACCGATAACCGAGGCGAACAACAAACCTAAAATGGCCAGCAGGGCTGAATGCTGGTTGGCATACCAGACCACCATCATGTACCACGGCATTTGGCCGCTCGGGAACTGTTGTCCAACACGGAAGCTACGCACCCCGTTTTCATCGGTGATGATGGAGGCGTCGCCACGAATACCGGCGTTGATGCGCGAAGAACTTAAGTCGGTCTGCAGCCGCGAAAGCTGTTCATCGGTACTGCCAATCGCCATCACCACCACACGGTCAGGGTTCCACTGCGAGCGGAAGCTGACAAACCCACGCCACGCTTCGTTAGATGAGAAATAGCGGTCAGCCGCAATGCCTTTCGATCCCCAGTCACCTTCAATCCAGTGCTGTATTTTTTGCCAGATTGAGCGTTCACGGACGCCGAACGAATGCTCGTTGCTGTTAAACGGCGACTGTGCCAGCAGCGTTTTGTTAAACGCGCTTTGATTGATGGTCGAAACGGAAAGCACGTGGCTCTGTTCAAGGCGTTGCAAGTTTGCGCCCGCCGTTGGCACGCCAAACATCACCGTGTTGTTGTTTAACGAGGTGCCGGTTGCATTACCTGAACGGGCAGCCATATTCAGTAGCGTGCTGATTTCAGCCTCGCCAGGGTTTTCTGGCAGCATCAACACGGTATGGGCAAAGTCAGCAAAGCGGGAGAACGGGAACGACGCACCCACGAAGTAAGAGAGATTTGGCAGCAACGAGAAGTGACGCGTTTTGCTCAAATCAATCCATGAATCGTCAGAAATACGGCTCTTAATGTTGTTATTGAGCAGCACGCTACACGGTGCCGATTCTTTGGTCTGGATGTTGAAGTACAGCGACAACTGGTTGTCGCCGTAAATCAGGTACGGCTCCAGCGCCAGGTTGTACTCTTCCTGGCGCGCATCGCCGCCCACTTTGCGCCACAGCGTTTCCAGCGCGCCTTGCTTATTCACCGGCAAGTTATGCAGGAAAGTGCCGTTGAGCGTCAGGGAAAGGTAAGAACGTTCTTCATCAATCCAGTTTTCCGTCGGGAAGCGATAGCCGATTTTCACCGGGATGGTGTCGCCATCCCACAAGAACAGATCCGGAGCCGCGCGGAATGCCACGCTTAATGGCTCGTGCCAGATGCCGGTCGCCGTCAGGCTTTGGTCTTTACGCATCAACTCGGACAGACGCACCGGGTGTTCAGTGGAGATCCAGCGCGGAGCGTCATAGGCTTTGCTCACTGGGATTGTCTGGTTTTCTACCGCAGTGCTTGCGGTTTGCCCAGGGAATTTCCCCTGCGTTAAACGCCACGCCGCAGCGCGCAATTGCTGGTCGGAATTGCCCACCACCAACAACAGTTTATAAACCGGGTTGCCTGGGTTATCGATGATTTGCAGCATCGGTTTTTGGGTTTCAGGCAAGGTCAGGCCGCCAATCTGCTCGCCGGGCTTGCCAAACAGAATGCCGTTTTTCTCAGGCAGTTTGTCGGATAACGCGTTAAAGGAGATACCGCGATAATCCGCCTCAATGCCCAACCAGGAGGCAACCAACGCCGCCGCACTCACTTGTTCAGGCAGCGTTTTTGCCGGGAAAGCAAACTCCAATGAAGCGGGAGTCATCTGCATTGAGTCAAAGAACGGGCGCGGGAAATGGCTGAGATCGGCACCGATATTGAGCTGCTGGCCTTCCAGATCCAACCGCGTGTTCGGCATGATGGTGACCTGGTATTTATCAGACAGGTCGCGCAGGCACAGCAGGGCATCGCCATCGTTGATTTTAAAGCTGATGTTATTGCTCGACACCACCATCGCCGCCGGGATTTCCAGCTGATAGTTGGACACATCGCTATCGGCAGAACCCAACGGCACCGTTCCCAAAGGCTGACCGTTCATCATCAGTTGCAGCGTAGTATTACGCGCCGCCATCGCCGGAGAGACTTTCAGGTTCAGGTAAAGTTGTGCGTTGGTGATGACCTGATCGGTCGGCAACGTGAAATCAATACCCGCCTGCAACTGCCCACCGCTGAGCATAACGCCACGTGGTTGGCCCATTTGCGCCACGGTAATGCTGCTCACATTGCCAGGCGTAAACACCGATGGCGTGGGTGCATCCACTGCCGGAGCTGGTGCAGTTTCCGATACCGGTGCAGCGCCTGGTGCAAAGGCCGCGTCGGGTGCAGGTAAATCCAGGGGAATTTGTGACTCCACCGTCGTGGCGTCTTCCGCCATAACCGGTGAGGCCAAAACCGTCAACGCGAGCAACAACTGGCAAAGCTTTATACTCATCCCTTTCATGCAACGTTGTCCTCGCGGGCTTCTTCCATACGTTTGGCTTCTTCCTGGCGCAGGCGACGGTTTTCGCGGCGCGATTTGAACGTCAGCCAGAACAGGTCAAACACACAACGAATAATGATCAGCAGGGAACGGAACGGGTTGTCCTGCGGTTTTGGCGGACGAATCCACGCATCGGCACGCGCCAGAACCACACGCACCAGTTCACGACGCCTGTCCAGTGGAATCTCTTCAAACATCAGGCGAATGGCCTGCTCGTCGCAAGCGATCACTTTCACCGGAATGCTGATAGAGCCGGACTTCAGTTGCAGCTCGATTTCTTCGATTTCATCATTGAGATGGCGGTCATCCGGCACTGCGATTTGGCAACCGCCCATCGACAAATCGATAGTGTTGCTACGGGAAGATATTCCACTGGCGTAGTGAATAACCACCGGGACTTCAACATCAATACGGATGGTTTTTCGCGTCTGGCGCGTTTCGCGGGCGACGGCAATCGCCGCCAGCAGGAACACCAGGCTGTACAACCCCCAGCCGACGTTCAGCGCGATAACATTCGGGTCAACACCAAAGTAGTCGTGCGCACAAGCACGCACAATCCCGGCGACAACCGCCACCGCCAGCAACACCGCGATAATCACATGAGGCCGCACCACGCTGAAATCGAAGTAGCCCACGTTCAGCAGCGCACCTTTATCCGTGACGTTAAACTTGCCGCGTTTTGGGAACAGCATGGTGATAACCGTGGGCAGAACCAGGTGGAACGCCAGCACCATGTCATAAATCTCGCCCCAGAAACTGTAGCGGTAGCGCCCGTTCATGCGCGAGTTGAGATAAATGCTCAAGATCAGGTGCGGCAACGCGTAAGCAAAGATCAGGCTTGCCGAGGAGTGAATGATGTTCAGGTTAAACAGTAAGTACGCCAGCGGTGCGGTGACGAACGCCACACGCGGCAAAGCGAACTGGAAATAGAGCATCGCACTGAGGTAACAACAACGCTGTTGCCACGTCAGGCCACGGCCAAATAACGGGTTATCCATACGGAAGATTTGCGTCATGCCACGCGCCCAGCGGGTACGCTGAATCACGTGCAGCACCAGGCGTTCAGTCGCCAGCCCCGCCGCCAGCGGAATATCCAGGAAGGCAGATTTCCAGCCCAGGCGCTGCATTTTCAGCGCGGTATGCGCATCTTCGGTCACGGTTTCCACGGCAAATCCGCCGATTTCTTCCAGCGCACTGCGGCGAATTACGGCACATGAACCGCAGAAGAAAGTGGCGTTCCAGTTATCGTTCCCCTGCTGGATGGGGCCGTAGAACAGTGAACCTTCGTTGGGGATGTTTTGCCCTCCCGATAAGTTACGTTCAAACGGATCGGGTGAATAGAAATAGTGTGGTGTCTGCAACAGCGCCAGTTTCGAGTCTTTCAGGAATGCACCGACGGTGGCTTGCAGGAAGATACGCGTCGCAACGTGGTCACAGTCAAAGACCGTGATCAACTCGCCGTGAGTGAGTTTCATGGCGTGGTTGAGGTTACCGGCTTTGGCGTGTGAGTTATCGTTACGCGTGATATAGCCCACGCCCACATCGGCGGCAAACACCGCAAACTCGCGCCGCTTACCGTCATCAAGCAGGTAGATTTTGATTTTATCGCGCGGGTAGTCGATACATTGCGCGGCCAGAACCGTATCGCAAACCACATCGAGGCTTTCGTTATAGCTGGGAATATAAATATCGACCGTCGGCCATTTAGAGGTGTCGTCCGGTAGCGGCACAATCCCCCGTTTTAATGGGAACGAGGTTTGCAAATAGCTCAGTAATAAGATGACCCAGATATACAGTTCGGCTAAAAATAACCCTATCCCGAGGATGGCCTCTATTTCGGAATTAAAGTGCAGCGTTTGGGTAGCACGAAAATAAATATAACGCGTCGACATCAAGACTGAAACCAGCATCATGATTATCGACACGCTGTGCTTTTTGCTGAAGCCTAATAAAAACAGAATCGCCAGGCTGATAAAGCCAAAGATATACTGCTTCTGGCTGTCCATAGGCGTAATGATGATCAGGACTGCTATTGGCGCTAACACCAATAGCAGTAAATAAAACAGGACCTTTTTCATAGGACATCCTGGATGATTGTCAGAAATTTGACGTTCTCAGGCCGGTATGTACCGCGCCATCACCAATTTTTATGTCGAGAATACCTGCGACTCGCTTACTGATAAGTTCAATATCAAAAGCCGCAGCGGAAGCCGGACTAAAATCGAATATTGATTGCTGAGAAGCATTGGCTTCCGCCACACTTTCATCGCGGTTAATAACGCCAAGCAGACGATCGCCAAGACGCTGCTGCATAAATGCCGTGACATCGCGGCTTATATGGCGGCGGTTGTCACTCTGGTTGAGGATAAAATAGTATCCGGCTTTATTGTTTAGCGGTTCGCCAATCAGACGATGATTTTCAATATGCGGCAACAATGATAGCGAAGCGGTATCTGCCAGCATGGTCACCAGATGCAGGTCAGCCAGTCGCGAAACCGCTTTTAACGCCGGATTTGGGCCTGGTGGGAAATCGGCAATAATGACCAGGCCCGGGTAGTTAAGCAAAGTGCTTAATCCACGCATCAGGAAATGGCTGTCGGTGCTCAGGCGCTGCTCAAATTCAAGGCGCTGTTCTTCGCTGACATCACCATACGGCAGCACGAACATATTGCTGCCGGCAGTCAAAACCGACTGGCTCCAGTCTGCCGATTCGATAGCTTTAGCCACATAGCCACGGCCATCAGATAAAGGCACGCCAAAATGCAAACGCAGCGCGTTTTGCACATCAAAATCAATGGCTAACACCTTGCTACCTGCGCGAGCCAACGCATACGCCAGATTGGCGGTAACTGTGGTTTTTCCTACCCCGCCTTTTGGCGAGCACACACACACTAGCGGCATGAAGCGATCATCTCCAGCAACGGTTGCAGCGGTAAGTCTTTAGCGGGATGGTTGCGCGCCGTACTCCCTTTTGCTGCGAACAATTTGTCAAAACGCACGGGTTCTGTTTTTACCGGTGCGTAGCCCTGCGGCACAGCGACAGCGGCAGGTTTTACGGTTTCTTTTATTGGTTCTTTTATTGGTTCTTTTATTGGTTCTTTTAACGGTTCAATGACCGGTTCTGGCTGCGCGGTGACGGGTGCCAGTTGTTCAAACAGCGTCGCGGTAGTGTGTTTGCTTTGCTCAGGTTGAAATAACTCGGTTTTGTTTTCTGGCAGCGCGCTGTTCAGGCTGTCGAGAATTGAGCCCTGAGAAGCTGACTGGCTGATGGGTTGCGCCACCAGCGGCTTGAAATGGCTGGCATCAAACTCATCAGCCTTTACCGCTTGCGGTGCTGGCACGGAAATACTTTCGGCATGGGAAAGCACGGAGTCATCGCCTTCGGTATGCATTAACTGTTTGATTATCGTCCAGTTACTGTCCGATAACTGCTGATTTTGCGCCGACATATCTTTGAAGTCGATAGAGCCTGTACGCGTC
>NZ_JAHWLU010000138.1:0-11773 GCF_022134725.1 Buttiauxella sp. S19-1 | reverse complement strand
ATCTAACGCCTGCAGCAGAACCCCTTTCGAGATAATGCCCACGTACTGACTCTCTTCCCCAACAACCGGAACCGCGCACGGTGCCTGGCCGACATGGGTGAGTAGATCACTCAGTGAAGTCTCTGCGGAAACGGCCGCTGGAGATTCGAGGTAAGCATTGTCCAGACCCTGGCCCGCAGCTAACGCGGCTTTCAGTGAGTCAGTGGAAACAATACCGAGGAATTTTTGCCCGCGTTCAATGACATAACCAAATTCACGGTCTTCATCTTGCAGCAATTTCAGCGCGGATCTTGGGCCGAAACCGGCAGTTTTACGCAACAGGCCAGCCGGGCTACGACGGGCAATATCCTTAGCGCTAAATACCTGGCTAATATCTACGCCACGGAAGAAGGTGCGCACATAATCATTCGCCGGATTATTGAGAATTTCATCCGGCGTACCGACTTGCACCACTTCACCACCCTGCATAATGGCAATTCGGTCGCCAATACGCATCGCTTCATCCAGATCGTGGGAAATAAATACGATGGTACGCTGATGTTTCGCCTGCAATTTAATTAATTCGTCCTGCATTTCAGTACGAATTAAAGGATCGAGGGCAGAGAAGGCTTCATCCATCAATAATATATCGGGATTAATCGCCAAAGCACGAGCCAAACCCACACGCTGACGCATACCGCCAGAAAGCTCATCGGGATAAGCGTGGGCATAATTTTCCAGCCCAACCTGACGCAGTGCATCAAGCGCTTTTTCCTGACGTTCTTTCAACGCAATACCGGCTAATTCCATGCCGAATCCAGCGTTATTTAACACCGTCATATGAGGCATCAAAGCAAAGGACTGGAATACCATGGAAATCTTATTTTTACGCACTTCACGGAGTTCCGCTTCTGATATTTTGGCAATGTCTACGCCGTCAATCAGTACCTGTCCACGGGTTGGTTCAATCAGGCGATTGAGAAGGCGAACCATGGTGGATTTACCGGAACCCGATAACCCCATGATGACAAAAATCTCGCCTTCTTCAATGGCCAGACTGGCGTCTTTTACGCCAAGCGACAGCCCTGTTTTCTCCAGTAATTCTGCTTTTGAAATACCTTTTTCTATATATTTGAATGCGCGCTGTGGATGCTCACCAAATACTTTATATAAATTCTTCACTTCAAGTTTAATTGCCATGCAATAAAGTTATTCCTGTATTTATATATTTATACACAATTCCTGATGGAAATATTCACTGCATATACCCTAACATACTTAGAATCTGAGACAACCCTCCATTTCCGATATATCCAATATCCGCACGGCGCATGTGGTCGGCATTTCCCATGAGTAAAGGGCTGAGGGCAAATATGAAAAAGATGATATTTTTTGTAACCGGAGGCGAAATTAGCCTGAATGAGACGAGGTTCACAATAATATCCATGGCGGATAAGCATCACTCTATCCGCCATAAATAAACGCAAAATTTGGTGGGTTATGTGTTCGATTATCCGCTGTGGATTAATCTATTTTTCTTAATTAGAAGTCCCAATCTTCGTCCTGAGTCTCCACCGCTTTCCCCATCACATACGACGAACCCGAGCCTGAGAAGAAGTCATGGTTTTCGTCGGCGTTGGGAGAAAGCGCTGCCAGAATCGCAGGGTTCACTGCGGCCATTTCAGGCGGGAACAGCGCATTATAGCCGAGGTTCATCAGTGCTTTATTGGCGTTATAGCAAAGGAACGCTTTGACCTCTTCCTGCCAGCCGACATCGCCATACAACGCATCGGTATACGCCACTTCATTATCGTAAAGATCCATCAGCAACTCGAAGGCGAAATTCTGCAATTCGCTCTGTCGTTCAGCGCTTTGCTGCACAAGATTTTTCTGAAATTTATAACCGATGTAATAGCCATGCACCGCCTCGTCACGAATGATCAGACGAATCAGGTCTGCGGTGTTGGTCAACTTGCCACGGCTTGACCAATACATCGGCAAATAAAAGCCTGAATAAAATAAGAACGACTCCAAAAATACGCTGGCGATTTTCTTCTTCAACGGGTCATCGGCATGATAATGCGCGAGGATAATTTGCGCTTTGCGCTGGAGTGGTTCATTGGCTTCACTCCACGCATAAGCGGCATCAACATCTTTGCTCTGGCAAAGTGTCGAGAAAATCGAACTATAAGAACGAGCATGCACCGCTTCCATAAAACTCACGTTCGACAACACCGCTTCTTCATGGGGTGTTATTGCGTCAGCCATTAATACGGGTGCGCCAATGGTATTCTGAATGGTGTCCAACAACGTCAACCCAGTAAATACGCGGATCGTCAGCTGCTGTTCATCGTTGCTAAGTGATTGCCACGCCGGAATATCGTTCGACAGCGGGACTTTTTCCGGCAGCCAAAAATTACTGGTCAGGCGGTTCCATACCTCGAGATCTTTCTCATCCTCGATAATATTCCAGTTGATGGCGCGCACGCGGTTTAACTGAGTCATCTTCTCCCCTTATAAAGCGCAGGACACGCAGCCCTGGACTTCGGTGCCTTCCAGTGCCATCTGACGCAAGCGAATGTAATACAGCGTTTTAATGCCTTTTTTCCAGGCATAAATCTGCGCTTTATTAATATCGCGGGTGGTGGCGGTATCGCGGAAAAATAGCGTCAGCGACAAACCTTGATCAACGTGGCGTGTGGCTTGCGCGTAGGTGTCGATTATCTTTTCCGGGCCAATATCGTAGGCATCCTGGTAATACTCGAGATTCTCATTGGTCATAAACGGGGCCGGATAATAAACGCGCCCGGTTTTGCCTTCTTTGCGGATCTCAATACGCGAAACAATCGGGTGAATACTCGACGTTGCGTGGTTGATATACGAAATAGAACCCGTTGGTGGAATGGCCTGCAAATTCTGGTTATACAGGCCGAACTCCATCACATCATCACGCAACTGCTGCCACTGCCTGCGAGTGGGGATGGTGATACCGGCGTTGGCAAATAACTCGCGAACTTTTTGGGTTTTCGGCTGCCAGTTTTCTTGCAGATATTGCTGGAAATATTCACCGCTCGCATAGCGTGATTGTTCAAAACCTGCAAAACGTTGTTTGCGTTCCCGTGCCAGCAAATTCGAGGCGCGAATGGCATGCCAGGTCACGGTGTAAAAATAGATGTTAGTGAAATCCAACCCTTCCGCAGAGCCATAAGCAATGCTTTCGCGTGCCAGATAACCGTGCAGATTCATCTGCCCGAGGCCAATCGCATGGGAGGCGGAGTTGCCCGCTTCAATCGACGGCACCGAGCGAATGTGGCTCATATCGGAAACCGCCGTCAGCCCACGAATGGCGGTTTCTATAGTCTGAGCAAAATCTGCGGAATCCATCGCATGCGCGATATTCAGTGATCCGAGATTGCAGGAAATATCGTGGCCCACATTCTGGTAATCGAGGTTTTCGTCATAGGTCGACGCGCTATTGACCTGCAAAATTTCTGAACACAGGTTGCTCATATTAATGCGCCCGGCAATCGGGTTGGCGCGGTTGACCGTATCTTCAAACATGATGTACGGATAACCGGACTCAAACTGGATTTCGGCCAGTGTCTGGAAGAAATCGCGCGCGTTAATAAAGGTCTTGCGGATGCGTTCGTCTGCCAGCATTTCAAGGTACAAATCGCTGACCGCAATATCGCCAAACGGCTTGCCGTAAATACGCTCGACATCGTAAGGCGAAAACAGCGCCATCGGCTGGTTGTCTTTCGCTAACTGGAAGGTGACATCCGGGATCACCACGCCAAGTGAGAGCGATTTGATGCGGATCTTTTCATCAGCATTTTCGCGTTTGGTATCGAGGAAACGCAAAATATCGGGATGATGGGCGTGCAGATAAACCGCGCCCGCGCCCTGGCGCGCACCGAGTTGGTTGGCATAAGAAAACGCATCCTCCAGCATCTTCATTACCGGGATCACCCCGGACGACTGGTTTTCAATGCGTTTAATCGGTGCGCCGACTTCGCGTAAATTCGACAGCAGAAATGCCACACCGCCACCGCGTTTCGACAGTTGCAGCGCTGAATTCACCGCGCGGCCAATCGACTCCATATTATCTTCGATACGCAGCAGGAAGCAGGAAACTAGTTCGCCGCGCTGCATCTTCCCGCAGTTCAAAAACGTCGGTGTTGCAGGCTGGAAGCGGCCACTGAGCATTTCATCCATCAGCTGAACTGCCAGTTTTTCATCACCTTGCGCCAGCGTCAGCGCCACCATACACACGCGGTCCGGGAAATGTTCCAGATACTCTTTGCCGTCATAAGATTTCAGCGTGTAGCTGGTGTAATACTTCCAGGCACCCAAAAAGGTCTGGAACTGGAAACCGCTGCGATGCGCTTTCTCAAACAATTCCACCACAAAACGGCGCTGATAACGTTGCAGCACCGCGTTGTCGTAATAGCCTTCCGCCACCAGCCCGTCCAGACGCGCTTGCTGGCCAGAAAACTGGCGCGAGCGGGGCAGCACATGCTGTTGATGGAATTGCTCGACCGCCAGTTTATCTTTCTCAAACTGGATGCGCCCTTCGGAATCATAAAGATTCAACATGGCATTGAGCGCGTGATAATCCGCGCTTTCCGCTGCCATTACGCTGATAGCTTCTGTCGTTGCCAAAATTCTTTGACTCCCTTACGCACGTTTTCAATGTCTTGCCCGGTGCCCAGTAGCTCAAAACGATAGAGATACGGCACCTGGCATTTTTGGGCGATCACGTCACCTGCCCGGCAAAATCCTTCGCCGAAGTTGCGGTTGCCGCTGGCAATCACACCGCGCAACAACGACCGATTAATCGGGTTGTTTAAAAAACGAATCACCTGAGCGGGAACGGCTCCGGCAATCCCGCCGCCGCCATAGCTCGGCACAATCAAAATGTACGGTTCCGTCACTTCCAGCCGCTGCTTGAAATCCAGCGGAATGCGCACGGCGGGCAGCCCGAGGCGTTCGACAAAACGCAGGGTGTTTTCCGAGGTGCTGGAGAAGTAGACGAGGTTGCTCATGCGTGGGCCTGGCTGCGCAGGCGGTTGATCATATCCGGCCTAAACCCGCTCCAGCTTTCCTGTTCGGTGATAACAACTGGCAACTGGCGATAACCCAGCGTGCGTAAATCGTCCGCCGCTTCTGGGTTTAAATCGAGGTTAATCAGCTCAAAAGTGAACCCGCGGCTTTCGATAGCACGTTTGGTGGCGTGGCATTGGACACAGTCATTTCGGGTGTATATGGTAATGCGCATGATTCTTATTCTCTCTGGTGTTGAGAATATGAATACTAGATGTGGGTGAGAAAATTATCAACCATACAAGATATAGTATTTTCGATAAGAGGGAGGGAGTGGCGTGGTTTTCACCCTCTCCTTTGGGAGAGGGCCGGGGTGAGGGGAAAACTCAAAAACTACATACGCATACCGATCGCCAGGCGGTTAAACGCATTCATCAGGCTCGCGGCAAAAGTCAGATCGCTAATCTCATGTGCAGTAAAGAATTGCAGCAGCGGCTGGTACACCGCATCTTCCGCACCACCTTCGGTAATCATGGTCACCGCTTCAGCCCAGGCCAGCGCCGCACGCTCTTTGTCGCTGAAGTGATGGCTCACTTTCCAGCCCGCCAGCGCATCCAGTTTGGTCTGGTCCACGCCATCTTTGCGCAGGGCTTTTGAGTGCATCTCCAGGCAATAAGCACAACCGTTAATCTGCGAGACACGCAGGAAAACCAGCTCAATCAGTGTTGAACCCAGCGAGCTGGACTCCAGACCTTTCAGCGCTTGCAGCATCGGCTTAAACACAGCAGGGGAAAGGTCAAAATAGGGTTGGCGTAATTCTGTCATGGTGTTGTTCCTCATGTTGGTGTGAAAGCAATTTAGCACTATGATGGACTACTAAAGAGAGCCATAAACTAACTAATAAAGCAGGCCATAATGGCAAAATCGAATCAACTGGTGGTCAGCGCTCACCACGCCATCCCGCGTTATCAACAAATTGCCAGGCAACTCAAACAGGCAATCAGTGATGGTGAGCTGGTGGCCGGAAGCCGTTTGCCGTCGAGCCGTACTATGGCACTTGAACTTGGTGTGGCGCGGGCGACAGTGGAAAACGCCTATGGCGAACTGGTGGCACAAGGTTGGCTGGAAAGGCGCGGCCAGGCGGGAACCTTTGTCAGCCCTTCAGCCACTTCGGGGGCAAATAACGTTGCCAATACCTCGAGCCAGCCGCAAGGTGCGCCACGTCCGTTTCAGATGGGGTTACCAGCCCTTGATGGATTCCCGCGCGCACTCTGGGCGCGGATGATGGGGCGGCGTCTGCGCCTGCAAACCCGCTATGACCTGATGCTGCCAGAGGCTAACGGCGAATCGACACTGCGCCAGGCCATTGCCGATTACTTGCGATTTTCGCGCAGTATTGACTGCCAGCCAGAGCAGGTATTTATCACCGCTGGATTTCAGGCCGCCATGCGTCTGGTGGTGCATACCCTGGCAAAACCTGGCGACGGAATATGGCTGGAAGACCCCGGTTATCGCTATGTGCGCCCGGTTTTTGCTGAAGCAGGAATGGCGCTACATCCCGTCCCCGTCGATAACGAAGGGATGCAGATTGATTACGGGTTAGGTCATTTCCCTGACGCTCGTTTTGCGCTGGTTACTCCCGCTCACCAAAGCCCACTTGGCGTGGCGTTGTCACTGGCACGCCGCCATCAGTTGCTGGACTGGGCAGCAGCGAATCAAAGCTGGGTGATTGAAGACGATTACGACAGCGAATTCCGCTACCATGGCAAACCACTGCCACCGATAAAAAGCCTCGATGGCCCACAACGGGTGATCTACGCGGGGACGTTCAGCAAATCGCTATTTCCCGCGCTGCGCGTCGCCTGGCTGGTGGTGCCGCAACAGCAAGTCGAGGCGTTTTCACAACATACTCATTACTTACCCTGCACCGCGCCGTTGTTGATTCAGCAAACCATTGCCGATTTTCTCCGCGAAGGCCATTTCTGGCGTCATCTGAAAAAAATGCGTCTGTGCTACAGCGAACGGCGAGTATGGCTGGAACAGGCACTGCAACAGCAAGGTTTTGATGTGGTTCCACAGGCCGGAGGCATTCAACTGGTGATGCGTGTCGGCGGCGATGATCGTGCGCTTGTGGCGAAAGCTCGCGAAGCCGGGCTGGCGGTGCAGGCATTAAGTGACTGGCGGATGGTGTCAAAAGGGGAAGGGGGAATTCTGATGAGTTTTACCAATCTCACATCAATGGCGATGGCACTCAAAGTGGCGCAACAACTTCGTGACGCGATTTTCTGACTGCACCTCTTCCTAGGTCGGATAAGCGCAGCGTCATCCGATACAACTGGCGTAAATGGTGGATGACGCTAACGCTTATCCACCCTACAAAGTCAAAATCGAACCATAGGTCGGATAAGAGCAGCGTCATCCGATACAACTGGCGTAAATGGTGGATGACGCTAACGCTTATCCACCCTACAAAGTCAAAATCGAACCATAGGTCGGATAAGCGCAGGGTCATCCGATACAACTGGCGTAAATGGTGGATGACGCTAACGCTTATCCACCCTACAAAGTCAAAATCGAACCATAGGTCGGATAAGTGCAGCGTCATCCGATACAACTGGCGTAAATGGTGGATGACGCTAACGCTTGTCCACCCTACAAAGTCAAAATCGAACCGTAGGTCGGATAAGCGCAGCGTCATCCGATACAACTGGCGTAAATGGTGGATGACGCTAACGCTTATCCACCCTACAAAGTCAATATTGAACCGTAGGTCGGATAAGCGTTAGCGTCATCCGACATAACTGGCTTACCACCCCACAAGAAAGTAAAGACCCCGGCAGAACCGGGGTCAGACGCATATTTGTTATCACTACACTTTTGTGGCTAACGACGGGACGCTAATAAAGCCCCGATGAAAATACCTACGGCGGCGCTAATACCCACGCTTTGCCATGGTTTGTCGCGCACATAAGTATCGGCACAACCTACCGCATCACAGGCGGCTTGTTTCACACGGGTGCGACCATGAAGGCGAGCTCGTGTCTCTTTGAGCAGAGATTCCGCTTTTTTGCGGGCGGCTTCCCCTTCTTCTTTAACATCGCTACCGAACGATTTAAGAACCTCTTCCAGCGTGTCGGCCAGCTGGTTCACGTCACGGTTAATATCATCAACACCTTCGTCTACATCATTTCGATTTACACGGTTAAACATTAGTTTCTCCCTTGTTGCGATGTACTTCTCAGTGTAGACCATAATTTTTAGTCATGAGACAGGTCACGCGCTTTCGCGGTCTTTATGGACTAATCTGAAAGCGCTAGTAATGCTGGATATTGTAAGGTTGCGCTGCAATAGAAGATGATGAGGAAAAATTATGTATTTACGACCCGATGAGGTGGCCCGCGTTCTTGAAAAAGCCGGTTTTACCATGGATGTTGTCACACCAAAAACATACGGATATCGCCGTGGTGAAAATTACGTTTATGTGAATCGCGAAGCGCGTATGGGGCGAACTGCGTTGATTATTCACCCAACCTTAAAAGAACGAAGCCAGACACTGGCAGACCCTGCCACGGACGTTAAAACTTGCGATCACTACCAGCATTTTCCACTCTACCTTGCTGGCGAAACTCATCAGCATTACGGCATTCCGCACGGTTTTAGTTCACGCATTGCGCTGGAACGTTATTTGTCTGGTTTGTTTGGCGAGCATTAATCGAAACCGGTGTTGTTGCGCGTCACGGCGCAACGCTAACCTCAAGCCCCAGCTTTTGCATTCCGGTAACCGCTGATGCGGAATAAGCGACGGCAATAATCCAAAAAGTAGCCATACGCGGCACCCATAAACATCGACACCACAATGTTAGAGCTGACTGCTGCAGCTATCTGGGTCCAGTCAGCACCGACCGACCACAAAATGGCGACGTAAACCGGTGACTGGAAAGTCACATAAGCCAGCACATCAGCAAGATTTTTCGCCCAGTTAGCTTTGCTATAACGTTTAGTCAAACGCATGAAAGCATCGCGATATAAACCGTAGGGCCAGGCAATCAGGATATTCACCGGGATGGCGACCAGCCTTGATGAGAGCGACTGCTCAAAGCTCATGCCGGAGAGAAAAATCTCTATCATCATGTTCACAACCGAGCAATACACTACCATCGCAAAAGTATCTGCGACTGCATGACGCAGGCGTGACTCAGGAGAAAACATTCTTCCAGCTCCTAATGAAAATTAGATATATACACTACCAGGTCGACATGATGGCAGTGCTAATGCGTGGCTTATTTTGATTTGACTAGATTATATCGCTGGTTGAAATCGTACAATTAGTGATTAATTTTTATTTAATCGCGTTTTGTCAATAAAATCCGCTAAATGGCACATAAAAGGCAGGGTTTCATGATTTTGTCGCTTCGTTATTAATTTTCATTTAAAAATCATTGGGTTAATTTTTCGTCAGTCGCAGCGGTTTTTCGGGCTATTCAGAGCCTGAATTTTTGTTGTGGGGTTGTTTATATAACGATGAGTGGGGCGGGGTAATTATGTGGTTTCAGGCGGGTGAACTGTAGCCCGCCTGATCATAGCGGCATTAGCAAACGCCAAAATCGTCGTCTTCTTTATACAAAACCACGTCTTCTGCTTTTAGCGTGACCTTTTCGCCGCTCAAAATATTCCTCGGGGTACAGAACAAAGTATCGCCCTGAACATCCAGCACTTCATACTTCGGGCCACCTTTCTTGGGTTGCACCAAATCGCCTGCCTTGAACATAATTAACCTCATTCAATTGAGAGAAATGAATTACGTATACCCGTCATCCTTCAAGCTGCAGGGGTGTTGGCTGCACTCACTTACCCAAATCACTTACTTAAGTAAGCTCATCGGGATAAGCTCCCTGGCCGCCTGGCTGCAACTCGAATGCTAACGGGTATATACCGTTAACCATAGCCCAAAATAACGGGACAAAAAGCCGAACTCACTCAGTGCTTATTCCAGGGCATTACTGCCAGCAAGCGTGCCATGCCGCAAAAACCGCTGATACCCGCAAACAGCAAACCCGCACCGACAAAACCCGACAGTAAATAGAATCCTGGGTGAACAACAAACCCCAGAATCACACCCGCAAGAACCAGGCTTCCGGCGGCAATTTGCACCTGGCGCATTAACGGCAACGGCTGTGATTTATCTTCGAGAATTTGCTGGCCATCTTTCTTCCAGGCCGTTAATCCCCCTTCCAGCAGCAACACTTTTGCGGGGGCCACGGCATCAACCAGTTTCTGAGCATTTTGCGTGGTGCGCATGCCGGACTGGCAATAAAAAATTACCGTATCGAAAGGGTCAAACGGGCCAAGTCTATCGCCATTTTCGATGGCAGAAAGCGACAGTAAATGTGCCTCGGCAATATTCTCACGCGCATATTCATCACGCTCGCGGATATCAATCAACGCCGCACCTTTGGTGAGCAGCGCTTTGGCATCACTTGGGGAAATAGTCTGGATAGTCATGCTGTTCCTCACGGACAATAAATGGCTTTAAGCGTGCCAATGATCTCCCGAATGGCATCACTTTTAATGAAATAAAGAATGCGCTGCGCCTCGCGGGTACTGTCGATAAGCCCTTCATTGCGCATACGGGCAAGATGCTGAGAAGTGGCAGATGGACTTAGCCCAGTCGCCGTAGCCAGCTCGCCTGCTCCGGTGCCGGGGGAATCGAGCAACATGCAGAGGATCAGCAGCCGATTGGCGTTACTCATTGCTTTGAGTAGCTTTGCGGCATCGCTCGCGCTGGCCTGGAGTTTTAGCAGTTCGGGATTCATAGTTTTAGTTTAGCACTTACTTAATTAAGCAAATGCTAAACTAAAGGATGGGAAAATGCACGTGATTGTTAGCCATTGATCAGGATGATTGTTGATGCCTGGCCCAGGCCGCCAGTACCGTGCGCTCGGATAGCTCAAGGTACTCCGCGAGCGTACGGGCGGCTTTTTCATTTTGGTCATCAACCAGCAGCGCAAGGATGTGGGCATTCTTCTCAATATAAGGGGCATAGAGAATTTCGGGATCGTTAAGATGCCCGAATACTAGCCGGAGTTCTGCGGAGATATTGCGGTACAGGCGCGTCAGGCGCTCGCTGTCGGCCAATTCGACAATCGCCGTGTGGAACTTCATATTTGCCGTTCCCACCTGCCGCCATTCGCTGGTCTGGCGGTACTCCCGCGCTTCTTGCACAGCGGCTTCCATTTTGGCAACGGCTGGATGCAGCGGATAGGCATGGGTGAGGGCGTCGCACTCAATCAGCCGACGAATACGGTAAATATCGAGAATTGCCGCCATATCCGGCACTGCCACACAAACCCCGCGATTAGGCTCGTAACGCAGCAACCCTTCCTGGGTCAGCATGCGGAACACTTCACGCAGCGTATTGCGCGAAATATCCAGTTGTTCGCTGAGGGCAGCTTCCGAAAGGCGCGCGCCGGACGCGAGTTCGCCAACGATAATCTTCTGGCGGATAGTCTCGGCGATTTTCTCGCTCAGCATTTGAGTGGCGGCATCTTTCTTCATGTTGTTCTGCGGTAACCTGGTGAGCGGCAATCTTCACATATTAGCCTGGTAGCGGCAAGGCATTGAGACTGGGGGATTATTTCAATTCCATGCACTATAAAAGCGCATAACTGCATTTCTATGCACTCCACTGGTGCAATCCCTCACTTTCTTCACGCCGCCGATCGGGAAAAAGTGATCGGCGTCGGTTTTTTAT
>NZ_JAHWLU010000137.1:0-11850 GCF_022134725.1 Buttiauxella sp. S19-1 | reverse complement strand
TTCTAAGGAGCCGCCAGATGAACACCACTATTGCACAACAAATTGCTGATGAAGGCGGCGTAGAAGCCTACCTGCATGCGCAACAACACAAAAGCCTGCTGCGCTTTTTGACCTGCGGCAGCGTCGATGACGGTAAAAGTACCCTGATTGGCCGCCTGCTGCATGACACGCGCCAAATTTATGAAGATCAGCTTTCATCGCTGCATACCGACAGCAAACGCCACGGCACGCAGGGTGAAAAACTGGATCTGGCTTTGCTGGTGGATGGCTTACAAGCTGAACGCGAGCAGGGCATTACCATTGATGTGGCCTACCGTTATTTCTCGACCGAAAAACGTAAATTTATTATTGCTGATACCCCTGGGCATGAGCAGTACACCCGTAATATGGCGACCGGTGCATCAACCTGCGATCTGGCGATCTTATTGATCGATGCGCGTAAAAGCGTGCTGGATCAAACGCGCCGCCACAGTTTTATCTCCACACTTTTGGGGATCAAACATTTGGTGGTGGCGGTCAACAAAATGGATCTGGTGAATTACAGCGAAGAGACTTTCGAGCAGATCAAACAAGATTACCTGACCTTTGCCGAGCAACTTCCCGCAGATCTGGATATTCGCTTTGTGCCGTTATCGGCGCTGGAAGGCGATAACGTGGCGACGCAAAGCAACAGCATGCCGTGGTATTCCGGCCCAACGCTGCTGGAACTTCTGGAAACCGTCGAAGTGAAGCGTGTGGTTGAACAACAGCCGATGCGTTTCCCGGTTCAGTATGTGAATCGCCCGAATCTGGATTTCCGTGGTTATGCAGGAACGCTGGCATCCGGCGTGGTGAACGTCGGGCAGCGTGTGAAGGTTCTGCCGTCGGGTGTTGAATCTTCCATTGCCCGAATTGTGACTTTTGATGGGGATTTGCAACAAGCTGCTGCGGGCGAAGCCATCACTTTGGTGCTGAAAGATGAAATCGACATCAGCCGCGGTGATTTACTGGTCGATGCCAGCGATGCGCAGCCTGCGGTACAAACCGCGAAAGTCGACGTAGTGTGGATGGCAGAACAAGCGCTGGTCCCCGGCCAAAGCTACGACATTAAAGTCGCAGGCAAGAAAACCCGCGCTCGCGTCGACAACATCCATTATCAGGTTGAAATTAACAGCCTGACGCAGCGCGTCGTCGAAAGCCTGCCGCTCAATGGAATTGGCCTCGTTGATTTAACGTTCGACGAACCTCTGGTGCTGGACAAATACCAGGATAACCCGGTCACGGGCGGGCTGATTTTCATCGACCGACTGAGCAACGTGACAGTCGGTGCCGGAATGGTGCGTGAACCGCAACAAGATGTGTATCAGGAGCCGTCAGCCTTCAGCGCTTTTGAGCTGGAACTGAACGCGCTGGTGCGCCGTCATTTCCCGCACTGGGGCGCACGTGATTTGCTGGGAGGCAAATAATGGCTGAGCACGACGAAAACGTCGTCTGGCATGCGCATCCGGTGACGGTTGCGCAACGTGAAAAACTTCATCAGCATCGCGGTGCGGTGCTGTGGTTTACCGGGCTGTCTGGCTCGGGTAAATCCACCATCGCGGGGGCGCTTGAAGAAGCGTTGCACCAGCTTGGTGTGAGCACCTACTTACTGGATGGCGACAATGTGCGTCACGGTTTGTGCAGTGACCTCGGTTTTAGCGATGCAGATCGTAAAGAAAATATCCGTCGTGTCGGCGAAGTTGCCAACCTAATGGTGGATGCGGGACTGGTGGTGCTGACGGCATTTATCTCTCCGCATCGTGCAGAACGCCAGATGGTTCGTGACCGTGTCGGTGAAGGGCGGTTTATCGAAGTGTTTGTTGATACACCACTTTCTGTCTGTGAAGCGCGTGACCCAAAGGGTTTGTACAAAAAAGCCCGTGCCGGAGAGTTACGGAATTTCACTGGAATTGACTCGGTTTACGAAGCGCCAGTGAACCCGGAAATATACTTAGACGGCGAACAATTGGTAACAAATTTGATTGCGCAATTATTAGACCTGTTGCGCCGTGACGTTATTATCAAATCCTAAGACATTTCCAGGCACATCATGCGCCTGGTTTGCATGGTTTACGGATTCGTTATGCGCAATAGCACCAACCTGGCTATGACATCTACATCGGCTGAAGCTAGCCCCAGTACCGAAGAAACGACCTGGTCATTGGCTGGGGCGTTCATCGGCTTTTTGTCGTGGTTGCTGGCATTGGGTTTGCCCTTCTTGATTTATGGCCCTAATACCCTGTTTTTCTTTCTGTATACCTGGCCTTTCTTCCTCGCATTATTGCCTGTTGCCGTGGTGGTAGGGATTGCTTTGCATTCTCTGTTGCATGGCCGTTTGATCTTTAGCTGCATCGTAACCGTGCTGGCGGTGGGGCTGATGTTTGGCATGCTTTTCCTGTGGCTGATGGGTTAACGCAATATACCCGTCATCCTTCAAGCTGCAGGGGTGTTGGCTGCAACTCGAATGCTAACGGGTATAAACTTTTTATGACTGCAAGGCCGCTAACTCACCTGCAAACGCGCATGTCGGCGCAATCTGTGATAAATTCTGCCGCAAATACGAAGGCTCGCTTTGTACCCAGAGCGCAGCCAGATAAAATTTTGTGCGATGATTGTGCCGTTTTTCAGGGGGCTGGATGGGTAAACTAACGCTACTATTGCTGGCCTTGTTGGTCTGGCTGCAGTATTCGCTGTGGTTTGGAAAAAACGGCGTACATGATTACACCCGCGTGAGTGACGACGTAGCCGCACAGCAGGCGACGAACGCCAAACTCAAAGCGCGTAACGATCAGCTGTTTGCTGAAATCGACGATCTTAATGGCGGGCAGGAAGCCATCGAAGAGCGCGCACGTAACGAGTTAAGCATGACCAAACCAGGTGAAACCTTCTTCCGCCTGGTACCCGATAGCTCTAAGCGCCTGGGCAATTCTGCAGGGCAGAACAATCGACAATAACGCGTAAGTGAATCTACATGGCAGACTCCTCCCCGGACGTAATTGCCGTGGTGCCGGCAGCAGGTATCGGCAGCCGCATGCAAACGGAATGTCCTAAGCAATATCTAAAAATCGGCGATAAAACTATTCTGGAACATGCGGTGGCAAGCCTGATGGCCCATCCACGCGTGGCTCATGTCGTGATCGCTATCAGCCATACCGACCGCTGGTTTACCTCTTTGCCTCTTGCTACCCATCCCCACGTGACCGTCATAAACGGCGGAGCGCAGCGTGCTGATTCGGTTCTTGCCGGGTTAAACGTGGTGCAAGACGCGCAATGGGTTTTGGTGCACGACGCAGCGCGTCCTTGTTTACATCAGGATGATTTGACCCGTTTACTGGCGATTACTGAAACCAGCAAAATTGGCGGCGTTCTGGCCGCACCGGTGCGCGACACCATGAAACGCGGCGAGCCGGGTAAAAACCTGATTGCCCATACTGTGGATCGCGAAGACCTGTGGCACGCCTTAACGCCCCAGCTTTTCCCTCTGGAATTATTGCGCAGCTGCTTGCAACGTGCGCTCGATGAACACGCCTCAATTACTGATGAAGCCTCAGCGCTTGAATATTGTGGCTTCCATCCCGAATTAATTAGCGCCCGCGCCGATAATATAAAAGTGACTCGTCCTGAAGACCTGGCGCTGGCGGAGTTTTACCTCACGCGGTTAACCCAAACGGAGCAAGAATAATGCGTATTGGACATGGTTTTGATGTACACGCCTTTGGAGGCGTTGGCCCAATTATCATCGGTGGCGTGCGCGTACCGTTCGAACAGGGGCTGCTCGCACACTCTGATGGCGATGTCGCATTGCACGCATTAACCGATGCTCTGCTGGGGGCTGCCGCGCTGGGGGATATTGGTAAATTATTCCCGGATACCGATCCGGCGTTTAAAGGCGCAGACAGCCGCGAATTGCTGCGTGAAGCCTGGCGCCGTATCCAGGCGAAGGGCTACACGCTCGGTAACGTCGATGTGACGATTATTGCCCAGGCGCCGAAAATGGCTCCGCACATCCCGCAGATGCGCGTATTTATTGCCGAAGATTTGGGCTGTCATATGGATGACGTCAACGTCAAGGCGACCACCACTGAAAAACTCGGTTTCACTGGCCGGGGTGAAGGCATTGCTTGCGAAGCGGTCGCTTTGCTACATAAGGCACGTAAATAATGGATATGCAGAATCTGACCTGGCTGCACGGTAAACCGCAAGGCACAGGGTTAATCAAAGCCAATCCAGAAGACTTCGTGGTTATTGAAGACTTAGGTTTCGGCCCGGATGGCGACGGTGAACATCTGCTGTTACGCATCCTGAAAAATGGCTGCAATACCCGCTTCGTGGCTGATGCACTGGCTAAGTTTTTGAAAGTGCACGCTCGTGAAGTCAGTTTTGCCGGTCAGAAAGACAAACATGCGGTGACTGAACAATGGTTTTGCGTGCGTCTGCCAGGTAAAGAAATGCCGGACATGCGCGCGTTTGAACTTGAAGGTTGCCAGGTGCTGGAATATGCCCGTCACCGCCGTAAATTGCGTCTGGGGGCGTTGAAGGGAAACAGTTTCACACTGGTGCTGCGCGACATTAGCGACCGTGCGGAGCTGGAACAACGCCTGAATGCCATTCTTCATCGTGGTGTGCCTAACTACTTTGGCAGCCAACGTTTTGGCATTGCGGGCAATAACCTGCATCAGGCTTTACGCTGGGCGCAAAGCAACGCGCCAATACGTGACCGTAATAAGCGCAGTTTTTATCTGTCCGCAGCCCGTAGTGCCATGTTTAACCAGATTGTCAGCGAGCGCCTGAAGAAGCCTGATTTTAACCAGGTTATCGACGGTGATGCGCTGCAACTGGCAGGTCGCGGCAGTTGGTTTGTTGCCACGCCGGAAGAACAGCCTGCATTGCAAAGCCGCGTTGATGACGGTGAGCTGCTGATAACTGCGCCGTTACCGGGCGACGGTGGCTGGGGCACGCAAAATGCGGCTCTGGAGTTTGAACAACAGTGTGTAGCCGAAGAAACTGATTTGCAGGCGCTGCTGGTGCGCGAGCGTGTTGAAGCGGCGCGACGTGCCATGCTGCTGATGCCGAAAGATCTCAACTGGAACTGGTGGGATGACATCACCGTTGAGCTGAATTTCTGGCTGCCTGCCGGCAGTTTTGCCACAAGCGTAGTACGCGAATTGATGAACGTGGCGAGTCACTACGCCGACATTGCTGAATAACGGGTTTTGTTGTCATCTCAACCTCAGGGGAATGAATATTCATTCCCCTTTTTATTTTCTTCGTACACATCGTTATCCTGCTAACATTATATGGCAGTATTATCTCGGCACTGATTATTGTTCTGTAATGTGTATTAAAAACTATATTCGCATTAAAACTGCCATTAATTCGCCTTTGATACCTTTTTACTAAAAGTGAAATTGTTATTTTCACTTTGCGATGGTTTTATTCTTTGCTTGTTCAATAATGCGTAAAAATAGACATTTATTTTGTTTTATGGAATGCAATGATAATCTTATGTGGTTGATTTAATTGTTCTTAATGGTTGTTTGTTATTTTTTTTATTTTCCACGATATGTGACCGAAAACGATCTCTCTGGCTTGCCCAGCTGGATTGCAATTTAACTTTATGACTCCTATAGTCGCTGTCCATATTCTCTGGGTGGTTTTTTATTCATTCAGTTGGCAGTCATTTTTATATTTATAACCATCTCTTTATGCGATTTAACTATCGGGAAAGGGATGTTCGTCATGTAAAAAAGAGGGGTTTGTATGAAGTATTTTAAATTAAAATTAGTGGCAGCCGCACTGGCTCTGGGCGGGATGGTTTCTGTGGCAAATGCTGCAGACGGTTCCGTTCACTTTACCGGTGAAATTACGGAAACGGCTTGTAACGTGACTAATGGTGCCGGGAAAATCATTCCTGTTGCTCTGGGTAAAGTGGCAAAAACCAGTTTAGCTACCGTGGCTGCAAAATCATCTTCTGTCCCTTTTACCATTGACCTGGATAATTGCCCTGACACTAATGCCAACATCCGTTTTAGTGGTACCGCAGATTCAGTTGATAAAACTTTATTAGCTATTGATTCGACCAGTGTTGCGAGCGGTGTCGCTATTGAAATTGATTCTGATACCGGGCAGAAAATTGCCATGTATGCACCGTCAACCGATTTCAAATTAGCTGCGGGTAAAAATAAACTGAAATATCAGGCGAGTTATGTAGCGACCAATTCGGCTGTGACAGCCGGCAGCGTGGTTGCCACTTCGCAGTTCACCATCATTTATAACTAAGTTTATGCGTTAACGGGCAAGGATGCCTGACTGATACAGTTGGGGCAGCTATGTTAGTTTTTGTTAAATATCGTGCTATGGCATGGTTTGCCATGCTGGCAGTCATTGTTTTATTTCCATTAATCTCTCACGCCGGAATTATCGTCGGTGCCACGCGTGTTGTTTATCATGCTGAAAATAAAGAAGCTGAATTAAAAGTTGAAGCAACCAAAGATGCAGGAGCTTATTTAATTCAGTCATGGGTTGATACCGGTGATGAAAAGGTTAAAGCCCCTTTTGTGATTACGCCGCCTTTATTTCGTATCGACGGTGGTGAAGAAAACCAGCTGCGTATTATCTACTCCGGAAACCCTTTGCCTGGCGACCGGGAGTCGCTGTTTTGGGTCAACGTGCGTTCTATTCCTGAAACCGATAGCGAAATCACAAACAAACTACAAATTGCTATCAAAACCCGCATGAAACTGTTCTATCGCCCGGAAGGGCTGGGTAATCCACCTAAAGATTTTGCGGAAAAGCTGACGTTTAGCCGCAGTGGAAATACGCTGACAGTGGTCAATAACTCTCCCTGGTACGCCATTTTTAACCAGTTAACGCTGGGCGGAAAACCGATTAAAAATGCCGAATGGGTAGCACCGCACAGTTCGGTTAATTTATCGCTGGCGGGAATGTCCGGAAACCAGCTGAGCTGGAAGTTAATCAATGATTATGGCGGTGCCAGCGATCCCGGCAGCACCACGCTTTAAGAAACTGAATTTTTCCTTTATCAGCCAGGAAATATAAAATCATGCGTTATTTCCGCATATTTCACCGTGCTTATTTTTCGGCATTGCACTGGGTTGTGCCATTCGCTGCACTCCTGGCTGTAATTCCCCAAGGGGCAAATGCGAAGGCTTGGTTTAATCCGGCATTACTGGAATTAGACTCACCGGAAAAACCGACTGTTGATATTTCTCTGTTTGAAGAACAAGGGGCGCAACTACCGGGAAATTATCGTGTTCACATTATGGTGAATAGCGATAAAGTCGCTGATGAGAATATTGAGTTTGTGACCGGGGATGATAAAAAACTGGTTCCGGTGTTAACGCCAGCTCAACTGAAGAAGTGGGGCGTTAATCTCCATTCCACAGAACAGTTAGCCGCGGCACCTTTAGATAAAGCGATATCTTCGCTGGCAGAAATGATTCCACAAGCCAGCAGTACGTTTGCCTTTACCAGCCAGACGCTGAAACTGAGTATTCCCCAGGAAAATATTGATAGCAAAGCGCATGACTTTATCGACCCTGCGCAATGGGATGACGGTGAGGCGGTGTTATTTACCAACTATGCCTGGTCGGCCTCGCAAAATAAAAGCAAGCATGGTGAGAATAGCAATAACGGCTACCTGAATCTGCAATCGGGAGTGAACCTTGGTGCGTGGCGTCTGCGTAATTACAGCAGTTTCAGCTATGGCCAGGGAGGCGAGAAATGGTCGTCGATGAACAGCTATTTGCAGCGCTTTTTCCCAGCGTTGGGCGGTGTGTCTCTGACAATGGGCCAGACCTATACGCCGGGGGATATTTTTGACAGTGTGCAATACACCGGCGTGCAACTGGCGACGGAAGAAGGGATGCGCCCTGATAGCCTGCGCGGCTTTGCGCCGGTTATCCACGGTATCGCTAACTCCAATGCCAAAGTCACCATTCGCCAAAATGGCTATGTCATTTATCAGAACTTTGTTCCGGCTGGCCCTTTCCAGTTAACTGACCTTTATCCCACCGCGTCGGGTGGCGATCTGGATGTGACGATCACCGAAGCCGATGGCAGCGAGCGTCACTTTGTGCAGTCTTTTGCTTCGATACCCAATATGCAGCGTGAAGGGAGCATGAAATACACCTGGTCAACGGGGCGTTATCGCAGTAATAGCGCCTCCAGCGATCCGCTGTTTAGCCAGGGCACGCTGACCTACGGTTTATCCAACTATGTAACGCTCTACGGCGGGGTGATTGCTGCGGCAAACTATTTCTCTGCGATATTCGGCTCGGGGATTGGCTTAGGTATTCTGGGTTCTATTGCCGTGGATATGAGCCACGCTAAGTCGCGTTTCACCGATTCGCCCGATGCACAAGGCCAGTCGTGGCGCTTCCAGTATTCCAAAGAGTTTGAAGCGACGAATACCGCCGTGACTCTGGCGGGTTACCGTTATTCAACCAAAGGTTATTACACCTTCGAGGAAGCGGCGGATCGTGAAGGGCAGGTGCAGGACTGGCAGGGAAACAAACGCAGTCGGATGCAGATTAATATCAGCCAGTCATTAAGCGACCACAGTAATTTTTACCTTGCCGGGACGAAGGATGATTTTTGGGGTTCCACCGAGGCACAGCAATCGCTGAGTGCGGGCGTGCGTGCCACGACGCAATGGGCAAACTTCGGTATTGCTCTGTCTTGGGTACATGATGATTACCATAGCGATAACGATCGCCAGATTGCTTTTGATATCCAGATCCCACTGGAAAAGTTGCTGCCTAAAGCGTGGGCGCAATACAGCGTCGCCACTAATACCCACGGCACCACGCAGCATCAGGTTGGCGTGAACGGTACGCTGCTGGAAAACGATCAATTACAGTATTCAGTGCAACAAACCTACGGCAACCGCCAGCAACAAAATGGTGGTAACGCGCAATTAGCGTGGCTTGCACCTTATAGCGACCTGGCGTTGGGTTACAGCTATGGCGACGACACCCAGCGCATTAACTACGGCATGAATGGCGCAGTGGTAGTGCATCGCCATGGGATCACGCTTGCTCACACGCTCGGCGAAACCTTCGGCCTGATTGAAGCACCTGGTGTGGAAAATCTCGAAATAACCAGCAGCCAGAACGTCTACACCGATTCACGCGGTTATGCCGTCATCCCTTACTTAACGCCATGGCATTACAACGACATCAACCTTGATACCCACAAACTGGCCGGCAATGCAGATATAGACGCGATTCACCGCGATGTTGTGCCCACCAAAGGGGCAATGGTGGTGATGCGTTACAAAACCCATTTGGGTCAGCGCGTCTTAATGACCATACACATCGGCAAGGGCGTGGTGCCATTTGGCGCAACAGTGACGCTGGAAGGCACGGATGAAACCGGCATCGTCGGCGATAACGGCGTGGTGTTCCTCAGTGGCCTGGCGGATAGCGGCAATTTGCATGTGGTGTGGGGGAAAGGGCGGGTCAACGAATGCCACGCGCCATATCGCCTTGCATCGCCGGGTAAAAATCAAACGCACATCCTTTCTGGTGATGCGCAATGTTCTGGAGGTACCTAATGAAACGAGTCTTTCTGGGGCTGATTGGCTTGCTGATGATGACCCTTGCTCCACACGTTTGGGCGGCTGCGTGTCAATCTATTGGCGCGACACAGGAATTCAATTTTAATTACGTTAAAAATATTACTGACCCGGACCAAAACGTCATCAGTAAGACCGCGTATCAGCAAAACTGGAATTCGCCAAATAATCTCTATTATGGCCGTTGTGCTTGCCAGGATACCCGAACCGTGAGGAAGGTCCATTATCGCGCTGTGAGCTCTTTATCACGCCCGGTCCCTTCAACCATTGCGACGCCAGATCCCAATAAACACTGGTATGTGATCCCGAATGATAAAGGTGACGGATACCTTGGCGTTGCTACGCAGGTGTATATCGCCGGTAACCGCAAGCAATTTTATAATGTGCCTTTCACGATGGATAACAATTATCCGCAGACTACTCTTTGCCCGACGACGCAAACTAACGCTAACCGGATTCAATTTGGGACTGGGGCGCAGGGGAAAATTAGCCTGATGTTTATTCGGCCTTTTATTGGCCACGTTACTATCCCAAAAGTAAAAATTATTGATCTGTTTGCCGCAACAGATAGCAGCTCATTTTCGGGAATGCCGATTGCCAGTGTCTATGTGAGCGGTGATGTTACGGTGCCGCAGAGTTGCCGAATCAATGACGGAAAAGCCATCGAAGTTCCATTCGGACAAATTGCGGCGAAAGATATTTTGACTAAAGGCCAGGCGCCTGATGGTTTTACTAAAAGGCAGATAATCGTCAATTACCAATGTACTAATATTGCCGATAGGGTTGCGTTGGAATTAACTATGGAAGCGGTGCCAGCAACAAGTTTACCCAATGCGGTGGCTACTGATAACCCCGATATTGGTGTGATGGTTGGCGATCAAAATCTGCAGCCTTTTATTTCGCGCGTCACGAAAATACCGGTTACATTTTCATCACAGACTCAGCAAGGTTCCACCACGCTTTATGCCTGGCCAGTCAATACCACTGGCAAACGTCCACAGCGTGGGCCATTTAGTGCTACCGCTTCGTTAAATATTAATTTGAAGTAATAAAAAGCCAGGTGGTTATTCCCCCTGGCTTTTTTATTTTATGAATGGGTAATATCTTGTTTGAGTTGATTAATTAACGTGGTGATGTTGATGTCGTTGCTGCGATTTTTATGATAATGAGCATAAATAGTGCCGGTCGGTTTTTCATTGGGTAGTGGCAGTATCTGAACATCAGCAAACTGGGCAAATCCTGCGGCAAATTGCTCGGCACACAGCAAAATATAATCAGATGTTGTCGTCATCACTAATAAGTTCAACATTGAATTACTTGAGTAAATCGGTGGCTTATACACACCCAATAAAACATTATCTTCAATTAATGACGGCCACAGATTATAAGAAAGATACTCTTCATTTCTGAGTTCTTCCATCGTGAACCCCGGTTTTATACGCGGGTGCCCAGTTCTACAAATCACTCTTGGTGTAATATCAAATAACGGCTCGTTGACAATTGAACTGTCTGAATGCCTTTGTGGTGTCAGGCTTAAATCAATGCGGCGTGATCGTAATTGATTAATATCTCTGAGCAAATCGCCATCATGTGTTTCACAGGTTAATTCAAATTGTTCTAAGCACCGGCCATTCTTCTGCAATGTCGAGGTGACATAAAACTCTAATACCGGAGATAACGACAGGCGTAATGATGCACGGTCATTAAGTTTTTTGGCATAAGGTTTTGATACTTTAATCGCGAGTTCGACATGTTCTACCGCCCGCGTTAAGTTTGATGCGATAGTCAAGGCTAAAGATGTGGGTTCAAGCCCATTTTTGGTCCTGATAAATAAAGGGTTGTTAAATGTTTCACGCATTTTATTGATGGCGCGACTGACTGATGGAATAGAAGTTTCTAATAGTGCCGCAGCATTAGTTACGCTACGAGTGTCCATGACCATCAGGAATATTGAGATGGTTCCCATGTTCAAGGTGTGCATGTATTAGCCTTCATTATCTTAATTTTTGCAATTCCAGAGACATTAAATAGAAGCATAAAATAATTCACTGTTTGTTAAGAGTGATAATATTAAAAAAATTCCCAATAAGAACCAAAGTATACATGTGATACCTGCTAACTAAAAATTTATAGCTACAGTTAGCCGTGAGAGCATGAATGTTTTTTGATACTTTTAACTGCTTTAATTATTTGATTAACAATGGTTTTTGTTTTTAATGTTTGTTGTGCTTACA
>NZ_JAHWLU010000136.1:0-11899 GCF_022134725.1 Buttiauxella sp. S19-1 | reverse complement strand
ACAATAAATATCAATGAGTTACACAAAAAAAAGGTATGAAACTCGACATTCAATTAATCGTTATAATTTCAATAAATAAGGGGTGAGGAAGCGGGGGTTTTATTGCAGATATCGATGAAGATGTTCTCTTCATCGATATTGTTTTTCAAAGCGAAACGTCGATAATTAAATTATGCAGAGTGCCCAAATTGCTTGCGAATATGATGCTGTAAAACCGCCAACATACTGGCACCAGACAAACCAATCATCAGCGCACCATTTACCGCTTCCAGTGGGCCTAACAACTTCCATTCCGCGCTCATCACGATGTCACCATATCCCAGCGTGGCGAAGTTAACGCCCGAATGGTAAACGGCTTCTTGCAGGGTGGAAAACTCCCCCAGCCACAGGAACAATATTCCCCAGAGCATGATTTGCAGCAGGTTGCCGATCAGGACAATCATAATGATGCCGAACAGCGCCAGCACCCCAGCCACCATCCCCTCGCGCTGGTGAAAGTGTTTGATATAAAAGCGAATACAACCGATAGACACCCACGACTGCAACAACATATTCAGCAGGATGACAGGCATCCCGGTCAGTAAAACCAGTAACATATTAATCTCCAGGGGTGGCTTCCATCGCAGGCCGGCCACTCGGGTGCCAGCGCTCAAGAATCACAACACATGCCCAACCGTAGAGGGCAACCGCAACATACAAAGAACAACGCATGGCCGATGCCAGCCAGACATCTTTGCCGGAAGCGCTATCCTGAATGGCCGGGCCAAACAGGATGAGACAGGTTATCCAGGCGTTACTCCAGAAAGATGGCGTGAACCGGTTAGCCACCAGCCGCACCATGCGGCGTGCAACCCACAGGCTGACCAGCGCCAGCCAAAGCACCAACATCAACAGCGATGGCCAAATACTCAGCCCGAACCACAACACCACCGCCAACACCGCCCCCATCAGAGTCGAAAACACCAACTCTCTCCCCACCTGTTTGGCGGACAGCGTGTTGGTTTGCTGTGCCAGCATCACGGTTTTCATGACTGCCGGGATATAGAAAGCAGGATTGCTCAGGGCCAGAAGCCAGACGGGCATGACAATCAGCACCGCGCGAAAGGCCAACTGGTGTGGCGACTCAGGAGGCAGCACCACTTTCGCAGCCGCAGCCGGAGTGGGATGCGGCGGAAAGAGTGCCAGCGCAAAGCGGTTTACCACGGTGCCAATGATGATGCCCAGCCCCATCATCTGGGCTATGCCAATGGCTAGCGACTGTTCAATCAGACCGGCTATCGGAATGACGGTAAGTGCGGTAGTCAGTAACATTGCCTGCGTGCCTTTTCCCGCCAGCCCCATCAGCATCAGCAGATAAAGCAGCAAGGCAGTGAACAGCAGTGCAGGCATCGGATAGTGCGTCAGCAAAGGCACCATCAATACCCCACCAATCATGGTCGCCATTAGCACCACGCCAACGACAATCCCCTTTTTGATCGGTAACGGTTTGCCCTGGCACAGCACAATCCACGCCATGATGACCCCAAGATGGGGCATCGGTAGCGCCAGCCCATAACAGACCAGCGCCGCAACGGCGGTTCCGCTGCTAATTCTCAGTACCGCGCGATCTCCGTTATGCATGGTGCAGCACCTTAGTAGATATACGAGAAGAGGCTCATAAACCGTATGTAGATGCTACCTAAGAAGCTCATCAGGCCACTGCCATTGGCGTACACCAGCACATCGACTTGCCCACCCACCCGCAAACCTTCAACCGGTGGCAGGTCATCTTTAGAGAAGGCAATCTTCACCGGGAAACGCTGCGCCTGACGCAACCAATCGCGGTTATTGTCGACAGTTGGCAGCACGCCCGCAGGCTGGCTTTGCGCCGCACTAACGCCATAACCGATACTGCGTACCTGCCCTTTGAAGATATGCCCTGGCATACTGTCGAGCAGGATCGCCACTTCAGCACCCGGCTTCACATTGCCAATGTTGTTCTCCGTCATGTCGGCGCTAATCCAGACATCGTTAATCGCCACCAGCGTCATCACTGGTGCACCTGCACCAAGGAACTGGCCGATGTCAGTGCGCAGATCTGTCACCAGGCCTGGGTTGGTGGCAATGACTACGGTATTTTTGCGATCCAACTCGGCTTTGCGCACCGCAGAGCGAGCACTCAGAAGTTGTGAGTTGTTTTCACCGGCAATACCTGCGGCTTCAGTGGCACGGCGTAAATCGGCAGCCGCAGCCGCCATCTGGCTACGCGCGGTTTCACGAGTGGCTTGTGCGACTTCAAGACGGCGCACTGAAATCGTGCCGGGGTCTTCGCGGTACAGTCGTTCCTGGCGCTCAGCATCTTTGGCAGCATTCTGATAAGCCGCTGTCGCCGCTTGCAAACCCGCTTTGGCGGCGGCAATCGTTTCATTGTTAGCCTTGACCGAACTGAGCACGGTTTCATAGTCCGAGCGCGCTTTTGCCAGCGCGATGTCGTAAGGCTCAGGATCAAGTTCAAACAGCGGATCGCCTGGTGCCACCCGCTGGTTGTCCTTCACATACACTTTCTGGATCTGGCCGGAAACCTCGGCAGAGATTGGGATCACAAACGCCTGAATTCTGGCCTGCGAGGTATAGGGCGTGAGCCTGTCCGCCGCTAAATACCAGCAAAGCAGTAAAACGATCACGCCGAGCAGAGTGAAGACTCCGCGACGACTGGCTTTTCCCGCCGGGGATGAGGGTTCGGTCATTGCTGTTTACCTTCTTTAGAATCAGTTGCTGCAGGCAGAGGGGCATCAAGCAGAGGAACCCAGTCATCACGCTCACGTAAGTGGGCGTCTGTGGCTGAGTCAACCAATGGACGCTGACGCCCTTTTTCCCAACCGCCACCCAGTGCTTTGTAGAGGGTGATCAGATCACGCATCAGAGCACCCCGGCTGTTCACCAGACGTTCCTGTTGATTGAACAAGGCTCTTTGCGAATCCAGCACGCGCTGGAAGTCGGCCATCCCCTCACGATATTGCGTATTGGCGATATCCAGAGAACGGTTCGCCGCCTCCCCCGTTTGGGTCAGCAACTCGATTTCATCTTTGTCATTGGCATAGGCGACGGCGGCATCGTCAACTTCACGCGCGGCCTGGAATACGGTATCGCGATAGCGTTCGTGCAGTTGCAGGAAGCGGGCATCTTGCACCAGTACCTGGTTGCCCAGCCGCCCCTGGTCCAGCAGGTTCCAGCTGAACG
Source organism: Buttiauxella sp. S19-1 (assembly GCF_022134725.1). NCBI lineage: Bacteria > Pseudomonadati > Pseudomonadota > Gammaproteobacteria > Enterobacterales > Enterobacteriaceae > Buttiauxella > Buttiauxella sp. S19-1. The sequence goes on along the minus strand of NZ_JAHWLU010000136.1, from coordinate 8,680 downwards.
TTGGCCCCGCAGCCCAGGACAGCGTGCTGCTGTCGCCATTACGCCCGTTAATCCCGACACTACCGATAAGCGAAATGGAAGGATAAAGTTCGCTTTCTGCCACACCGATTAGCGCCGACTGCGCAGCCAGTTGATTTTCGGCAACCCGCACATCAGGACGACGGCGTAACAAGTCGGCAGGTAGTTCGGAAACCAGCGCCAGATTGCCTTGCGGCAGCTCGCCAGTGTTGGTCGCCATTTCTGGTAGCGGGCCTGGTTTGCGCGCCAGCAATACGCTCAAGGCGTTCTGGCTTTGACGCAGGCTAGTTTCAAGTTGCGGAATGCTGGAAAGAGTCGACAAGTATTGAGTTTTCGCTTGTTGCACATCCAGCTCGGCACTGTTACCGCTGAGGAATAGCTTTTCGGTTATCTCGAGGCTACGCCGCTGAATTTTGGCGTTGCTCTGCGTGATATCTAACCGCGCTTCAAGCGTACGGATGTTCACATAAATCTGTGCCACCTGTGCGGCCATCAGCACTTGAATGTCATCGTACTGCGCAAGGGTTGCGAAGTAGCTCGCATCGGCAGATTCAACGCCGCGCTGGAACTTACCCCAAAAATCGATTTCCCAGCCCAAGTTGAAACCTGCGCCATAGGTGGTGCTGGAAATGTAGCGGTTATCACGACGCTGGCCGCCAGTAATCACCTCGCCAGTACCAATGGTCGCCTGCGGGCCAAGTAAGCTCTCGGCAATCCCTAATTGGGCGCGGGATTCTAACAGCCGCAGCCCGGCGATTTTCACGTCAGGGTTCTTGCGTAAAGCTTCGTTAATCAGCGCCGTCAGCGTCGGATCGTTGAGTTGGATCCACCACTGGTCGTAGTTCTGCGAGGATGTCCTGGAAGACATGCCTTTAGTTGTAGGTTGCCATTGGTTCATTTCCGGAACCTGTGGGGTTTTATAATCAGGCCCCAAAACAGTACACGCGGATAAGACCAGGCAGGCGCCCCCTGCTAACAGGGAGCGCCCAAAGCGACAATCATCGAGCATCTGTTCCGCTCACCGCCGCGCCATCTGGACCCTGGTTGACCCAGGCCATAAAGATACGATAACCAATGGACAGCAAGGTCGCACCAACGAACATGCCGAGGATCCCACTGGCTGCCATGCCTCCCAACGCACCCAACAGCACCACTGGCATCGGCGCATCTACACCGCGTCCCAGCAATAATGGTTTGAGCACGTTATCTGCCATACCCGCAATCACCAGCAGCACGGAGAAGATGATATTCATCACCGTACCGTTATCGCCGGTCATCCACATAATGGCGATAGCCGGAGCCGTCACCAGGATGACAGGAACCTGTGCGATACCCAGAATAAGCGCCAGGACAAAGAAGATCCCCACTGCAGGAATACCGGCAATCGCCATCACGACACCTGCCAGCAATGCCTGAATGAAGGCCACACCAATAACCCCCATCGCAACGGCACGAATGGTACTGGTACACAGTTTGGTCAATGCCATGCCGCGGCGTTCATCGGTGATACGCATAGCAATGCGTTCAGCACTCCTTGCACCCGGCGCACCCCAGGCCATCATGATACCGGCCACGATGAAGGAGAAGACAAAACCGATTAACCCACCACCCATACTAGCCAGCACACCAACAACCTGCTTGGTGATATCCCCTAACTGCGGGCGATAGTTGTTGATAAGGCCAGGTAAATCCGTCGAGGCTTTGCTCCACAATGCGTGAACTTTGCCACCGACCACAGGAATAGAAGCGACGTCAGCGGAAGGTGCCGGGATAACCAGGCTATCGCTGGTGGCTTTATCCACAACGCTACTTACGCTATCACCCAAAGAGCTGACCATGGCAACGGTTGGTGCCACGATCAACAACACGCCCAGTAATACCAGTACCGTTGCAGCCCTGCCTTGTTTTTCCCCCATTCGAGCTGCAAAACGCTGATGCAGCGGATACAGCGTGACCGCCAAAATTAGCGCCCACAGCAACATATTCATGAAAGGTGAAATGATAGTAAAACAGAAGGAACCTAGTGCCAGGATAAGACCGAGCTTGATGAACATATCCAGAAATCTGGCAACCAGTCTTTTTTCGACGACGGTGGATAGTTCGTTATTTTCCATGATGAGGTTATTCCAATTAATAGTGACCACGTAGTTATCCTGGCCGGACACAATAAAGGCAGGCCAGCCGATAACTGGTATTGCAATAAAATAGGTAAGTGTTATTACAGTAATAAGAATCAACTCAATAATGATTGAATTCATTCCACTATTTCCATGATAGAACAATCAGGCATTCTTGCAAAGAATGGAGCAGCAAGGATGAATGAACAGTTTAATATCTAATAACAAAGATAAAAAACCATTCAATATAATCGTATTTTCATTTCCCAGCAGCATTAACAACGAGACTTAAAACAATAATGCAGCGTTAAATCCTGTATGTAACCACTTGTTTAATGGTATGTGTTATGTAAGCAGTTGTAATACTCTCAAATCCGATAAAAATACTCCTAAAGAATTAACCCAATAGCATTTACCGCCCAACATACATAAGCGTTATATGGCATGTAATAGCTAATAAATTTGCCTTAAGGATAGATAAAACGTGGCATCAACCAGGCAAACTCAAACAATAGAATTACTTACCTCATTCCATTAGCAGGGTAATTAAAATTACCACCAGTAGCACATAACAATGCAATTTGTTTTTTATTTTTAATTAAACATTAATTATCTGGATTAAAATAAATTTATTATTTAGGAATTTTCATGGTGCCAACAATAAACATTGGCTCGCCAACTCTACAGTAAATCTAATGCACTGCCGCAGGTTGCTGATGAACATATTCTTCTGGAAACTTTAAAAAGTGCATTCTAATGCTGCTGACGCTCATCCTCCCTATAACTGCTCTTCGCAGGTCGCGCTAGCGCTAGCAACACCCGACAAGACCAGCATAAATGATTGTAGGTTTCTATTTTTACACCAAAATATCCGCTTTTCGGGGTGGCGAAATACGAAATCCTCGACCATAGTCTTAGGGTAGGGATTGCATTTTTTACTCTAAATAGACAACGCTGCAGGCAAACCTGCAACGGGAGCTATCAAGAGTCTATCTACCATTATCAAAGATGAGGTTTTTCATGAAGATAGCTAAGGGTATTTTGGTAGCATTAACTTTGGGTGCAGTATCATTCGGTGCAGTTTCAGCAGAGTTGCTGACGAAAGAAGCTTATAACGACCACAAAGATCAGTATGTGAAAGTCGGGACAATCACCACCAGTGGTGAAATGTCACCGAGCGACGCTAAAGACGAGTTGTCTAAGAAAGCGGATGCTCTGGGCGGCAAGTTCTATGTTGTCACCTCTGCGGACACCGAGAATAAAATTCACGGTACTGCGGACGTGTATAACAAGAAGTAATCACCGCTTCAGCTAATTAAGAATGGGCAACCACCGTGTTGCTCATTCTGTCCCACTCCAGCCCTTCTGCACAATAAACAACCATACGAATGCTCTCGTTAGCCATTCATTTCAAACTTCCGAATCTGCTTTGTCGCCAGATTCCCCCAAAATACCCTATACTTTGCCATCCGTACCTGATTGATATACCTGAATAACACAGGTATTTGGGTTTATCTGATGTATATATCAACCCGTTTTAGAATTGTGATCCACCTCTGCGCTTTTTTGGTGGTGCTCTACAGTTTGACCATGATTCCCCCCATGTTGCTGGCATTGATTGAGAAAGATCGCAGCCTGTTTGGTTTTCTTTATACGTTTATCATCACTTTTACGCTGGGAAGCATTGGCTGGGGATTAACCGGGCGCACAAATATACAGCTCGAAACACGTGATGGATTTATCATCATCGTGTTGTTTTGGCTGCTTTTTTCTCTTATCAGTGCAATGCCGCTATGGCTTGATGACAGCTACAATGTGTCGCTTGCCGATGCCATCTTTGAAGGTGTTTCGGGGATTACCACCACCGGAGCCTCTGTTTTTCACGATGTCTCAAGTTTGCCAAAATCGATTCTCTATTATCGCGCACAGCTCAATTTCGTTGGCGGTTTAGGGGTTATCGTGCTGGCCGTTGCGGTGCTGCCGCTGCTCGGTATTGGGGGGATGAAACTTTATCAGTCCGAAATGCCTGGACCATTTAAAGAAGAACGCCTCACCCCTCGCCTTGCTGATACCGCGAAAAGCCTGTGGCTGACTTACTTGCTATTGGGCGGTACTTGTACCCTTGCCTTCTGGCTGGCGGGAATGCCTTTATTTGATTCGCTTTGTCACGGCCTTTCTACCGTGTCACTTGGCGGATTCTCGACCCAAACAGACAGTATTGGTTTCTACAACAGCTACGCCATTGAACTGGTTGCTGGCGGGTTTTCGTTACTTTCGGCGATAAACTTTACGCTCTATTTTGTGGCGCTATCCCGCCGCAGCATTACCCCATTTATCAAGAGTGCTGAGCTGCGATTCTTCCTGATGATCGCCAGTATTGTCATTCTGATTATTACCCTGGAAGTGTGGCGAGCAGGTATGTACTCCTTGCCTGCGTCCTTCGTACACGCCTTTTTCCTCACCAGTTCGATGATTACCGACAACGGCCTGGCGACGGCGGATTATGCGTCCTGGCCGGTACACACCATCGTTTTGCTGTTGTCAGCCAGTTTTTTTGGCGGCTGTGTGGGGTCAACCTGCGGTGGGATTAAAGCGCTGCGTTTCCTGGTGCTATTTAAGCAAAGCCGCCATGAAGTCCATCAACTGGCACACCCGCGCGCCATTATGAGTATTCGTGTCGGGAACTCACCGGTGAATGACCGGGTATTGCGCTCGGTCTGGAGCTTTTTCTTCCTTTATGTGGTGTGCACCTGCTTCTTTATTTGGATGCTCAACTTACAGGGATATGACCTGTTAACCTCTTTCGCCACTGTTGCGGCCTGTATTAACAATATGGGATTAGGTTTTGGCGAGACCGCAGCAGGTTTTGGGACGCTAAGCGATAGCGCTAAATATTTGATGTGCGCCGCGATGTTATTGGGCCGACTTGAGATTTACCCGGTGCTGATTTTGTTCTCGAGGACGTTCTGGAGGAGTTAATTATCAGACAGAACGGGCGCTTATCCACCCTACAAACCCCATTCTGGGGTAGGTTGGATAAGCGCCAGCGTCATCCGACAAAATTACACGCTAAGCTCACCCCACACCAAATTGCCTTTATGGAAAGTGGCGGTGCGTGGCGAGATACGTGCGACGGCTTCAGCGGAACACGAGGCGTCCACTAACACGAAGCTGGCTTCATCTTGCGCTTTCGGCCACACGCGTTCGCCCTTGTCGTTAAGCGGCAGCACGTTGCCGGTGGCAATCGCCAGTGAACGGGAAAGATTCACTTCACTCACGCGCGTATAGAGCTGTGCATACAGGTTGGCTTTTTCCAGCATGTCGCCCAGGCCATACGGCGACCAGTGGTCGATAACGCTGTCAGTGCCGGTCATCACAAACACGCCCTTTTCTTGTAACTGCTTGAGCGGCATGTGCATAGTGCCAATCGGCACCGTTGAAGCGATGGTGATTTGCTGTGCGGCCATGCGCGTGGCAATTGCATCCACTTCTTGTTCGTTCATCACCGCCAGTGCAAACGCATGGCTGATGGTCAGCTTGCCTTTCAGCTCCGGGGTTTTCTCGACCGTTTCCACCATGTATTTCACCGCCGCAATGCCCGCAGGGCTGGTTTCATGCAGGTGAATATCAACGCCTTTTTTGTAGTCGATGGCTATCTGGAACATGGTATCTAACGATTTTTCCATCGCGCCGTCGACGTTGGTCGGGTCAAGCCCGCCAACGTAGTGCGCGCCCGCTTGCATTGCGTCACGCATCAGCTGCACCGAGTCAGAGTGCAGCAGACCGTGTTGCGGGAATGCGACAATTTCACAACTAAAGCCCGCTTTGCGACGCTCCAGAACCGCTTGCAGATTCTCCAGGTTCTTTAACCCGGAAACCGGCTCGACGTTGCAATGGCTACGCGCAATGGTCGAGCCTTTCGACTGAATCAAATCAATCAGCTTTTCTGCCCGTTCCTGAGTGACCGGTTGCAGTTCCGGCAGCAGTTTTTGCTCAAGGGCAATCATATCGAGGATGGTGGTGCCCGCCGGGCGGTTATGCACACGCCACGGGCCGCCGTAAAAGGTCTTATCAAGGTGAATATGCATGTCGCGCATCGCAGGCAGCAGCAATTTTCCCGAAGCGTCATAGTGCGCAAGCGTGGCGTCCGGGTGCTGTTTATTTGCGAGCAATGCCGCAATAACGCCGTCTTTGATTTCGAGTGTTTTTAGCTCAGTTTCGGTGCCCACCACATTCTGCCCGTCGCGGCGGAACCCGGCTTCCAGCAGAACGTTGTCGAGGTAATAGTGCGATTCTTTAATGGCGCTCATGCGATTGCCCGTCTCACAGGTTGTGGATGCTGGTTTTGCAGCATACGCCATGGAGCCCGTCGCGCCAAAGAGTGCGCAGGCGGCGGCAACTTTGCCGCTGCCGCTTAAAAATTCACGACGACTTTTTTCTGCATTATTCATCGAATTCTCCCGCTATTAAGCATTAACAATATGAGTCCCGGTTTCGCCACGCAGAGCTGCGGGTAATTTTTCAGGGGTGGTGATAATCACCCGTTTGCCGCCATTGCGCAGGAACGCCAGGCTTGCGGTAATTTTCGGTAGCATACTTCCCGGAGGGAAATGCCCTTCTTCGCTAAAACGCGCCATCTGCTCAACCGTCACTTCATCCAAAGCGCGCTGTTCCGGTTTGCCGAAGTTAATGCACACTTTCGCAACACCGGTGGTGATGACTAAGATGTCAGCCTTCACTTCGCGTGCCAGCAGTGCCGTAGAGAGATCTTTGTCGATGACTGCATCCACGCTCTGGTAATCGCCCTGTGCGGTGCGAATCACCGGAATACCGCCGCCGCCCGCACCAATCACCACAAATCCTTGTTTAATCAGCGCACTGATGGCATCCGCTTCGACAATACGCAGCGGTTCCGGTGACGCCACCACGCGACGGTATCCGCGCCCGGAATCCTCCACAAATTGCCAGTCAGGATGCGCAACTTTCAGCGCTTCGCACTGCGGTTCGCTAAAGAACGCGCCAATTGGTTTGGTTGGATGAGTGAAATTAGGATCATTGGGATCGACTTCCACCTGAGTGATCACGGTGACCGCTTTCTTGTCGCCGTGTTTCCCCAACTGGTTATTCAACGCTTGCTGAATCAAATAGCCGATGCCGCCTTGGGTATCCGCCACGCAGTTAGCCAGCGGCGTGAGCGGCAAGCCTTCTTTCTCATGGGCAATCTCTGCGCGGCGCAGATCCAGCCCCACCTGCGGGCCATTGCCGTGGGTCAGCACAATATCGTAGTCCGATGAGAGCATTTCCAGCACGGTTTGCGCGACTTCTTTGACGGCAATTTGCTGATGTTCAACCGACTGGCTGGCATTGTCTTTGATGATGCTGTTGCCGCCAATCGCCACTACCACGAGTTGTTTCATTATTTTTATCCTTTAGGGTACGGACGCCCTCACCCCGGCCCTCTCCCCCTGGAGAGGGAGAAAACCGGACAATTCCCTCTCCAGGGGAGAGGCTAGGGTGAGGGGGAGTATTAAACGGAGGTCGCAACCTCAGACGCCGCTTCACGCCTGTCCAGCACATGCTTCACCACAAACATTGCACCCATCATCAAATATGCGGTGACAAACATCAGCGAACTGCCCTGTGCAAAGCCGACAATCGGTGCGTGAATCACACCAAACAACGCCAGCAATGCGCCGACGGCTGCCGCAATTGCGCCGCGTAACGGCTTGTTGATAATGGCGAAGATAGCCACGCAACCCCACAACATACTGGCGAGCGGTGCGCCGTTGCCCAAATGTACCAGGCCTTGATAAAACACGCCTTTATGCGCCAGGGTCTCAAAGCCGATTTTCGCCGCCGACGTCCCTGCCGCCGCCATCACGCTATTCACCATGGTCAGCGCCCAGTTGGCTATCCACGGGAACAGGCAGATGAAGATAACCGGTACCTCTATTTTCGGCGTTTCGCGCACCACCTGGTTGGCGGTCACTACGCCGATAAACACCAGAATCGGTACAATCGCGGTCATCGGAATAATGGCGAGCATGAACGCGCCGAGGCCAAACAACGGCACGATAAACATCGTCACACCGGACGCCAGCGTATAGCCAATGCTCGCACCCATCGCTTTCCAGCCAGCATGGCCGACGTATACCGTGACCGGGAACGGATTCCCCATCAGGCAGCCAAGCGTGGAGGCCAGGCCGTTGGTCAGCATCACTTTGCGGGTGTTATATTCATCACCTGCCGCGTGGGCGCTCTCGATGTTTTCCAGGTCAAAAATGTAGTTCGCCAGCCCCAACGGAACCGCCGACGCCAGATAAGGCAACGCGTGCGGCAATCCTTGCAGGAAGCTATCAACATGAATCGACGGTGGGTTAAAGCCGAATGATGACATCGATGCTTTGATGGCTTCCGGACTTTGCAGGCCAGAAACCCACGCCAGCGCAGTACCAGCAATCAGCAGTAATAAACCCGTTGGAATGCGGGCAAAAATCGGTTTTTTGCCAAACCAGTTGATGAAGATAAGCAGCAGTACGATGAAG
>NZ_JAHWLU010000135.1:0-12162 GCF_022134725.1 Buttiauxella sp. S19-1 | reverse complement strand
GTTTATAAAATAATTAACGAGCGTTATAAAAATAATTTGACGTGTGATGAAGATCACGTTTATGATTTACCTATCGATCGTTAAGTAAATAACTTAACGACCTTACAAATCATCTGCTCAAGGTAAAAAATCATGAAAAACGTTAAAACTCTCATCGCTGCTGTGGTTCTTAGTTCAATCTCTTTCGCAAGCTTTGCCGCTGTTGAAGTTCAGGCAACACCAAATGGCCAACAGAAAGTCGGTACCATCACGGCAACTGGGGGGACAAACCTGGGTTCTCTGGAAGATCAACTGGCAGAAAAAGCAGATCAAATGGGTGCAAGCTCATACCGTATTACTTCAGTCACCGGTCCAAACACTTTGCACGGTACCGCGGTTATTTATAAATAAGACGCTGCCCTCTGAGCATTAACTCCAAATCTAAAAAAAAGGCCCTGTTGGAAAACAGGGCCTCAGATTGCTGACAAAGGGTGATAAATGTGTTTTGTAGGGTGGATAAGCGTTAGCGTCATCCACCATTTTCGCCAGTGGTGTCGGATGACGCTGCGCTTATCCGACCTACGAAGAAGTTTGTCATCAGTCTCAGACCCTGTTGAAACACAGGGCCTCAGATTGCTGGCAAAGGGTGATAAATGTGTTTTGTAGGGTGGATAAGCGTTAGCGTCATCCACCATTTACGCCAGTGGTGTCGGATGACGCTGCGCTTATCCGACCTACGAAGAAGTTTGTCATCAGTCTCAGGCCCTGTTGAAAACCAGGGCCTTTTCTATTGGGGGAAATCTAAATTTCGGTCGTTGTCGCAGGGTCTGCATTGACCATTACCGGCATGCCAGAACGGTGCTGCATGGCTTTTTCCATCACCACCGCGTCCGTTTCTGGTGCGGACTGGAACTGTTTCATTTGCTCATTGAGCACAATCGGCAGCACTTGCGGATTGTCATTAATATCTTTAGACAGCGGCTGATGGACTTCAACTAAACGGCTGCCGTCGGGTTCAATTGAGGTCTTAATCGCGGTATTAATGATGCGCACCTGCGTCCCGACCGGCATCTCTTTATACAGAGCTTTGATGTCGCCATCGCGCAGACGAATACAGCCAGAACTGACGCGCATACCGATACCAAAATCAGCATTTGTGCCGTGTAACAAGTAGACCCCGCCATAGGCCGCAAGGCGAATCGCATGGTGGCCCATCGGGTTATCCGGGCCGGCAGGCACTACCGCCGGGAGTTTAATGCCATTTGCCAGGTAGCGTGCGCGGATATTGGCGGTTGGTGTCCAGGTTGGGTTGGCGCGTTTGTCTGAAACGGTTGTCACCATGGTTGGCGTCACGGTATCTCCACCGAGTTGGCCAATACCAATCGGGTAAACGGTCACGCTGTTTTTTCCTGCCGGATAATAATAAACACGCAATTCAGCCAGGTTGAGTACCAACCCCTGGCGTGGTGCATCAGGTAACAGCATTTGGCGCGGAATTGTCAGCACACTTCCAGCACGAGGGACATAAGGGTCAACCCCAGGGTTTGCCTGGAGCAAAGCCAGGAAGCCGACATTGTATTTTTTCGCAATCTCTTCCAGCGAACCGCCGTCATCCTTCACGACATGGAAAAAGTTCTTGCCGATTAATCGGCTTCCTTCAGGTGGCAAAGGATAAGAGTTGGCTACTGCCTGAAATGAGACCAGCGTTGCGCTAACCAGCATGATCGACGCCAGCCAGCGAACGACGCGTGCTTTGCGAGATGATGAAATGCTCTGAGAGGTAATCACAATAAACCCTATGAAAAGTATGCATGTTATAAAAAGGTTAATCGATGATTATGACGGGAGTGCGTGTAGGGAAGTCCTGGCGGATTGAAAGGATGTGTAAATGTTACAAAGAGAGTGCCTTAGATAGAAAGCTCTAAGGCACTGCGGGCAGATTAAGCCGCTGCGTTCTGCGCGAGCTGCTGCATAAAGTTACGCACCCATTCCATCCGGGCTTTGCGGTCGGCGAGATCTTCAATAAATTTCAGGCGAGTTGGCCCATCCAGACGGTAGTGCTGAGGCTGTTTTTGCAGCAAGCCAATCAGCCAAACCGGATTGACATGGTTCTTCTCGGCAAACTCAATCACGCCACCTTTTTCGTTGCCTTCAATTTTACGCACCCCGAGTTTCTGCGCCTGCTGGCGCAACGCGGCAATATCCAGCAGGTTGCGTGCGGGATCCGGCAGCAGGCCAAAGCGGTCAATTAACTCGACTTTTAACTCGTCCAGTTCATGCCCGGTTTTTGCACTGGCAATGCGTTTATAGAATGACAGTCGGGTATTGACGTCCGGGATAAAATCATCAGGCAACAGGGCAGGCATGCGCAGTTCAACTTCGGTCTGGCTGCTGGTCAAATCTTCAAGCGACGGTTCGCGGCCATCTTTAAGCGCATCGACCGCATTTTCCAGCATCTCCATATACAGCGAGAAACCGATGGTTTCCATCGAGCCGCTTTGGCCTTCGCCAAGCAACTCACCCGCACCACGAATCTCCAGGTCATGAGTCGCAAGCGCAAAACCGGCACCTAAATCTTCGAGAGAAGCGATAGCCTCCAGGCGTTTCTGTGCGTCGGTGGTCATTGCTTTTGGATGTGGGGTTAACAACCATGCGTAAGCCTGGTGATGCGAACGCCCGACGCGGCCACGTAACTGGTGCAACTGCGCAAGACCGAAATGATCGGCACGTTCGATGATAATGGTATTGGCAGTCGGAATATCGATACCGGTTTCGATAATCGTGGTACACACCAACACGTTAAAACGCTGGTGGTGGAAGTCGTTCATCACTCGTTCCAGTTCACGTTCACGCATTTGCCCGTGACCAATGGTGATACGTGCTTCAGGCACTAATACCGCGAGGCGGTCTGCCGCCTTCTGGATGTTTTCCACATCGTTATAAAGATAGTAAACCTGGCCGCCACGCAGCACTTCACGCAGTATGGCTTCACGGACGACCAGTTCATCGTACTGGCGAACGAAGGTTTTCACCGCCAGGCGGCGTGCCGGAGGGGTGGCGATAATCGACAAATCGCGCATCCCGCTCATTGCCATATTCAGCGTGCGTGGAATCGGTGTTGCAGTTAGCGTCAGGATGTCGACATCGGCGCGCATCGCTTTAATCCGTTCTTTATGGCGCACGCCAAAACGATGCTCTTCATCGACAATCAGCAGGCCGAGATCTTTCATCTTCACATCATTTTGCAGCAGCTTATGGGTGCCGATAAGAATATCGACTTTCCCTTCGCTGGCTTCCTGCAGAATTTGCGCTTGCTCTTTGGCCGTGCGGAAACGCGATAACATTTCGATACGCACCGGCCAGTTGGCGAAGCGGTCACGGAAGTTATCCAGATGCTGTTGAGCGAGCAGGGTGGTCGGTACTAACACAGCAACTTGTTTGTGGTTTTCCACCGCGAGGAAGGCGGCGCGCATCGCCACTTCGGTTTTACCAAAGCCCACATCACCGCACACCAGTCTGTCCATTGCCAGCGGCTGGCACATGTCACTCAATACCGCGTTAATAGCCTGGGCCTGATCCGGTGTGGTTTCAAACGGGAAAGCATCACAGAACAGCTGATACTGTTCGCGGTCATGCTTAAACGCAAAACCTTGTTTTGCGGCACGCTGCGCATAAATATCCAGTAATTCTGCAGCTACATCGCGCACTTTCTCGGCGGCTTTTTGACGGGCGCGTGACCAGGCATCGCTGCCAAGTTTATGCAGCGGCGCATTTTCTTCGGCACCGCCTGCATAGCGGCTGATCAAATGCAGCGAAGAAACCGGCACGTAAAGTTTGGCGTCGCCGTGATAGGTCAGCATCAGGTATTCAGCTGTTATGCCGCCCGCTTCAAGCGTGGTTAATCCTGCATAACGCCCAACGCCATGTTCAAGATGCACCACCGGCTGGCCGGTATGTAGCTCAGCCAGGTTACGAATCAAGGTATCCGGGTTGATGGTACGGCGGCTATCCTGACGGCGGCGGCTGACGCGTTCACCCAACAGGTCGCTTTCGCAAATCAATGCACGGTTGCGCAGGGTATCGATAAACCCATGCTCGCTGGAACCCTGCATCAAATAACGGCCATTATCGGCGGCTTCATCAAGACGATAGATGCGCTTTGGCGCCACTTTTATCCGTGATAACAGCTCACCCAGTGCTTCACGTCGGCCTTCACTTTCTACGGAAAACACCACCGGGCCGGCGAACGACTCAAGGAATTTACGCAGGTTATCGAGCGGGGCTTTTTGCTGTGCCTGAACAGAAAGGTCAGGCAGGGCGCGATAACCCAGATTGGTGAACGCGGCTTTGTCCGCTAACGATTCGGTTTTGAGCTGAATACGCGGCCAGGCTTTTAACTCGCTGAACAGCTCGTCCACGCGCAGCCACAGGCTTTCTGGCGGCAGCAACGGGCGCATCGGGTCGACGCCGCGATTTTCGAAACGGGCAAACGTATCCTGCCAGAAACGATCGGCGCTGGTTTCGATATCGCCGGTATTAATCAGCAGAGTATTTTTTGGGAAGTAACTAAACAGCGCTGGTAATGGCTCGCTAAAGAATAACGGCTGCCAGTACTCAATCCCCGCCGGGAGCGTGCCTTTGCTGACTTGCTGATAGATATGCTCAGGTTCACGCTTCACGTCAAACTTGTCGCGCCACTGGCTACGGAACAGCTCGATGGCGTTTTTATCGGTCGGGAATTCGTGCGCGGGAAGTAAATTAATGGCGTCGACTTCTTCGAGCGTGCGCTGGGTGTCGACATCAAACACGCGCAGACTGTCGATTTCGTCATCAAAGAAGTCGATGCGATAAGGCTGGTCACTACCCATCGGGTAGAGATCAAGCAACGCACCACGGGTGGCAAATTCACCGTGTTCCATTACCTGATCGACGCTGCGATAACCTGCTTGTTCTAACTGGCTGCGCAAATTATCACGTGATAATTGCTGCCCTTTGTTCATCACCAGCGCATGGCCGTGCAAAAAATTGTGCGGGCAAACGCGCTGCATCAGGGTGTTCACCGGCAGAATCAACACGCCGCGCTGCATGGTTGGCAACTGATAGAGCGTGGATAAACGCGAAGAAATAATTTCCTGATGCGGCGAGAAACTGTCGTACGGCAGCGTTTCCCAGTCGGCAAGATTCACCACCAGGCTTTCCGTAAACTGAGTTATCTCGTCATGCAGGCGCAAGGCGTTCTGCATATCCGGCGCGATAAGCACCACCGGGCCAATATGGCGCTCGACGATTTCGGCTACTTCAGTTGCGCAGGCAGAACCGGTGAGTTCACCAAGCTGGCGTTGATCGCCAGCTTTAACAGGTAAGGAATAGCGATAATTTTCAGGCATAGAAGATATCAATATCTCTCAGGTTGCATCTTTTTTGTGGGTCTATAGTTCGCAGACGCGTCAAGAAGTTGCCTTGTATTATCCGCGATCGTTTAGCCAATCGCAAAGCCTGCGGAGATTTCGTCCTTCCAGCCAAAGCTCGCTTAACGTGTGTCGGTCGCTACCACCATTTTCGCTGGCGGTGAAAAGAACATATCACCGCACAGAGTGCGCGATAATTTTCTGAATCCTAAGCCCAACAAGGTACATATCGCCAGGCTGGCAAACGGATAAACCAACAAGATGGCGAGCAACAGGTTACCCGAAATTCGCCCTGCGCTAATTTGCCCCAGCATAAACAAGCTCAACGCTTCAATCACGATGCGGTGAGTGGTGTAAATCGCGATGGTATTGGAACCTACAATATTCAGAAATGCATCGGAACGGCATTCACGCCAGCTATCCAGTAGATAAAACAGCTTCATAATGACAAAAATCGACAATACGGAAATCATCACTGGAATGTTAACCAGATACAACGCAGCAGAGAGCAGGGCAGTGGCTGCGAACATCAAAGGATGCTGGCGAAGATTAAACGCTTTCATTGCGCTCATCAGTTGCGGGCCAAACCACGCGCCAAGCCCGTAGTAACACATATTGCGCACCACGCTGTTCATTCCCCACCACGGTAGCGGCATAAAGCTAATCACCACATTCACTGCCAGCAGCAACATGATGACCGGGACTTTGTAGCGGCGCAGGCTTTTGAAAATCACAAAATAGAGCAGTAGCGCGTAGAGATACCAAAGACTGGTACTGGCTTTTGCCATGCTGGCGGCAAATTGCAGCAGATTTTCTGAGTAGACCGCGTTGGACGCCGGGTTATGCACCAGTTCCGGTGCCAGCCATTGGTTAATTAACGAGATGCCCAGCCACTGCAACACGCCCCATAACAGCAGGACATAAAAGATATTCCAGATGCGTTTATCAATGCAGTCGCGCCATTTCACCGTCTCAATGTAGCGGGTGATGAGAAAGCCGGAAATAAAGAAGAAAACCGGCATGCGGAAAGGGGCGAGATATAAATTCAGGTAAATCCAGCTTTTGGCGATGACCTCCGCAAGCCCGGTCTGTTGCTGAACCAGATGCGGGTAAAAAGTGATGACCGAGTGATATATAACGACAAGGCAGATGCACAATCCCTTGATATGGTTGATCCACAATTGTTTGTCTTTCATGTGCCAGGAATACCTTCAGTTGGCTTTTATTTGTTTTTAGGGTGGAAGAATGGCGGGCTTTTTATTATCTGATTTGTCTGTTTTTGTAATAATCTGGAAAATTTCGGAAATTCCGCAGGGACAATTAATGACCATTTCTGCGCAGCATTGCTGCGAAAACAAGATGTTAGGAGATTGATTTAAAAGGTATTTCACTTGTTCTGAAAAAACAAAAAAACGTTATGTTTCATTTACTTGATACGTTATCGCTTATATACTTCTCGGCAACTTTGCATCCGCAACTGCAACAAGACGGAATACATGTATCAACCTGTCGCGTTATTTATAGGCCTGCGCTACATGCGTGGGCGAGCAGCTGACCGCTTCGGTCGCTTCGTCTCCTGGCTGTCAACTATCGGCATTACGCTTGGCGTGATGGCGTTAGTCACCGTGCTTTCCGTGATGAACGGTTTTGAGCGTGAGCTGCAAAACAACATTCTTGGGCTAATGCCGCAAGCGATCATCACCTCGCCTGGCGGCTCGATTAATCCTGAAACGCTTCCAGCAAAAGACCTCAACCTTGAAGGCGTCACGCGAGTTGCCCCCATTACCACGGGTGATGTAGTGCTGCAAAGCGCACGTAGCGTCGCCGTCGGGGTGATGCTGGGCGTGAAGCCAGAAGAGAAAGATCCACTTTCGCCATTTCTGGTCAACGTTAAGCAGACCGACCTGGTCGCCGGGAAGTACAACATCATTCTGGGCGAACAACTTGCCGGGCAACTGGGTATAAAACGTGGTGACAGCATCCGCGTTATGGTGCCATCTGCCAGCCAGTTTACGCCGATGGGGCGCTTGCCAAGCCAGCGTCTGTTCACCGTGATTGGCACCTTCGCGGCAAACAGTGAAGTCGACGGTTACCAAATGTTGGTCAACCAACAAGATGCCTCGCGCCTGATGCGTTATCCGGCGGGCAATATTACCGGCTGGCGTTTATGGCTGGCGGAACCGCTGAAAGTTGATGTGCTGAGCCAACAAACCTTGCCGCAAGGCACCGAATGGAAAGACTGGCGCGAACGTAAAGGCGAGCTGTTCCAGGCGGTGCGCATGGAAAAAAATATGATGGGGTTGCTATTAAGCCTGATTGTGGCGGTTGCCGCCTTTAACATCATTACGTCGCTCGGTTTGCTGGTGATGGAGAAACAAGGTGAAGTTGCCATTCTTCAGACTCAGGGGCTAACACGTCGCCAAATTATGGCGGTGTTTATGGTGCAAGGGGCGAGTGCAGGCGTGATTGGCGCTCTGCTGGGTGCGCTATTAGGCGCGTTACTTGCCAGCCAGTTGAACAATTTAATGCCGATTATTGGCGCGTTGCTGGATGGTGCCGCGCTGCCCGTCGCCATCGACCCTGTACAAGTTATTGTGATTGCGATTATCGCTATGGCGGTCGCTCTGTTATCCACGCTTTATCCTTCGTGGCGCGCTGCCGCGACACTTCCCGCTGAGGCTTTACGTTATGAGTAATTCTGTCCTGTTGCAGTGTGACAAGCTGTGCAAACGCTATCAGGAAGGCAAAGTGCAAACTGACGTGTTGCATGATGTCAGCTTCAGCATCAATACCGGCGAGTTAATGGCGATTGTCGGTAGCTCCGGTTCCGGCAAAAGTACCTTGCTGCATCTGCTGGGCGGGCTGGATACACCCACTTCTGGCGATGTGATTTTCAATGGCAAGGCGATGAGTGCGATGTCGTCTGCCGCCAAAGCAGAATTGCGTAACCGCGAACTCGGTTTCATCTACCAGTTCCACCATTTGCTGCCTGATTTTACCGCGATGGAAAACGTCGCCATGCCGCTGCTTATCGGCAAAAAACACCCTGATGAAACAAAGCAACGCGCGCTGGAAATGCTCAAAGCTGTGGGGCTTGACCATCGCAGTAATCACCGTCCTTCCGAGCTGTCCGGCGGTGAGCGCCAGCGTGTAGCGATTGCCCGCGCGCTGGTGAATAACCCACGCCTGGTGCTGGCGGATGAGCCGACGGGTAACCTCGATGCGCGTAACGCAGACAGCATTTTTGAACTGCTTGGCGAACTGAACGTGCGCCAGGGAACTGCATTTCTGGTGGTGACCCACGACTTGCAACTGGCACGTCGAATGTCTCGTCAGCTTGAAATGCGTGATGGCCGCTTGACCAGCGAACTGACTTTGATGGGAGCCCATTAATGGCTTCGCCACTGTCACTGCTTATTGGTTTGCGTTTTAGCCGCGGGCGTCGTCGCAGCGGCATGGTGTCATTGATTTCTGTCATCTCTACTCTGGGTATTGCTTTGGGTGTGGCGGTGCTGATTGTCGGTTTAAGTGCGATGAATGGTTTTGAGCGTGAGCTGAACAACCGCATTCTGGCGGTGGTGCCGCACGGTGAAATCGAGCCGGTTAATCAGCCATTCCATGACTGGAGCGGCGTATTACAGCGCGTTGAGAAAGTGAAAGGCATTGCAGCAGCGGCACCGTATATCAACTTTACAGGCCTGGTAGAAAACGGGCCGAATCTGCGCGCTATTCAGGTAAAAGGTGTTGATCCCGCTCAGGAAGTTCGCCTTAGTGCTTTGCCTCAATATGTGCAAAACAACGCGTGGCAGAATTTTAAAGCCGGTCAGCAACAGATTATTATCGGTAAAGGTGTTGCCGATGCCCTGAAAGTGAAACAGGGCGACTGGATCTCGATCATGATCCCGAACAGCGATGGTGGCACCAAACTGCTGCAACCGAAGCGTGTGCGCCTGCAAGTTGCAGGTATTTTGGCGCTCAGCGGCCAGCTTGATCATAGTTTTGCGATGGTGCCCATGGCGGATGCGCAGAGCTATTTAGATATGGGCGACAGCGTCACAGGTATTGCCATCAAAGTGAATGATGTGTTTAACGCCAACCAACTGGTGCGTGATGCCGGTGAAGTGACCAACGCTTACGTGTACATCAAAAGCTGGATTGGCACCTACGGTTACATGTACCGCGATATCCAAATGATTCGCGCCATCATGTATCTGGCGATGGTGCTGGTGATCGGCGTGGCCTGTTTTAATATCGTCTCTACGCTGGTGATGGCGGTGAAAGACAAAAGCAGTGATATCGCCGTGTTGCGAACGTTGGGGGCGAAAGACGGTTTGATTCGCGCGATTTTCGTCTGGTACGGTCTGCTAGCGGGGTTGTTCGGTAGCGTAAGCGGAGTGATTGTCGGCGTGTTAGCCTCCTGGCAATTAACCAATATTATCCGCGTGATTGAAAAACTAATCGGCCATCAATTCCTGTCAGGCGATATCTACTTTATTGATTTCTTGCCATCAGAACTTCACTGGCTGGACGTATTCTATGTACTGATCACAGCCTTGTTACTGAGTTTGCTCGCCAGTTGGTATCCGGCTCGCCGTGCCAGTAATATCGATCCAGCTCGGGTATTAAGCGGACAATAAATTCTAAAAACTGAGGGGAGCGGCAAATCGATGTACTACGGATTTGACATTGGCGGCACGAAAATGGCTCTTGGAGTTTATGATACTGAACGCCGGTTACAGTGGGAAAAGCGCGTTCCTACGCCACACGATAGCTACGAGAACTTCCTGGCGGCTATCGTTTCCATGGTACAGGAAGCCGATAGCCGTTTTGGTACTAAAGGGTCGGTAGGCATCGGTATTCCGGGTATGCCGGTCACCGACGATGGCACGTTGTATGCGGCAAACGTGCCCGCAGCCAGCGGCAAACCTGTGCAGGCCGACTTGAGCGCGATGCTTGAGCGTGACGTGCGGATGGATAACGACGCTAACTGCTTTGCGCTGTCCGAAGCCTGGGATGACGAGTTCCGTGATTATCCGGTGGTGATGGGCTTAATCCTCGGCACTGGTGTCGGTGGTGGCATCATCGTCAACGGCAAATCCATTACCGGGCGTAACTACATTACTGGCGAGTTCGGCCATACCCGTCTGCCGGTTGATGCGCTCAACGTGCTGGGGCGTGATATTCCGCTTACGCGTTGTGGTTGTGGTCAGCATGGCTGTATCGAAAACTATCTTTCAGGCCGTGGATTTGCGTGGGTTTACCAACACTTCTACTCTGAAGCACTGGATTCCAAAGAAATCGTTGCTCGCTATCGTGCGGGTGATGAGAACGCTGTGGCGCACGTCGAACGTTTCGTAGAGCTGTTGGCTTGCTGCCTGGGCAGCCTGTTAACGGCAATCGATGCGCATCTGGTGGTCATCGGCGGTGGGTTATCTAACTTTACTGAGCTGTACCAGCTACTGCCTGAGCGTTTACCTAAGTATCTTTTGCCCGTAGCAAAAGTACCGCGCATTGAACCGGCTCGTCATGGTGATGCCGGTGGCATGCGTGGTGCGGCATTCCTCCATCTCACGGAGTAACTTATGTTATCGCGTCGTCAACATCGGCTCAGCCGGTTCAGAAAAACCAAACGCTTGCTCAGGCAGCGTTTGCGTCAGCGTGCTTTTTTCAGAGACATTCCTGGACCTGAAGCGATGGAAAAACCCAGAGTAGTGGTACTGACCGGCGCGGGTATTTCCGCCGAGTCAGGGATTAGGACTTTCCGTGCCACCGATGGCTTGTGGGAAGAACATCGGGTAGAAGACGTGGCAACGCCGGAAGGCTTCGCCCGTGACCCGCAATTAGTGCAGGCGTTTTATAATGCGCGCCGCCAGCAGCTTCAGCAGGCAGAAATTAAACCTAATGCGGCTCATCTTGCATTGGCGCGGCTTGAGGAAGAGCTAGGCGACCACTTCCTGTTAGTGACGCAAAATATCGATAACCTGCATGAGCGTGCCGGTAATAAAAATATTATCCATATGCATGGCGAGCTGCTGAAAGTACGTTGTGCGCAAAGCGGACAAGTTATTGAGTGGAAAGGTGACATCACCCCGCAGGATCGCTGCCATTGCTGCCAGCTTTCTGCACCGCTGCGCCCACATGTTGTCTGGTTTGGTGAAATGCCGCTCGGTATGGATCACATTTATCAGGCGCTGGCGACGGCAGATTACTTTATTGCCATCGGCACGTCCGGGCACGTCTATCCGGCTGCCGGTTTTGTCCACGAAGCCCGCTTGCAAGGCGCTCATACCGTTGAACTGAATCTTGAACCGAGCCAGGTTGGCAGTGAGTTCGAAGAGAAGTTTTATGGTTTAGCCAGTGAAGTGGTGCCGGAGTATGTGGAACGGTTGTTGAAAGGGCTTTCTTAAAACCATCCTCACCCTAACCCTCTCCTTTGGGCTGTCTCTTAGTCACATCTTTGTGAGACGGTTCCTGCCGATTCGGAGACGGTTCCGTTCACCAGGCGACAGCGTGTTAATGTCGCCACTGAACCGGTGAACGTCTTAGGGTGACCACCGTCGTCACCCTAAGAACCCGGACTCCCGGCAAATCAATCGCCGCAAGCGGTAAACACCGTTTTTCACCCAACATTCGGGGTCGTTCGCGACGCGTTCCCGACGATCGCTCTCTCACGTGGTTCCCGACCACGTGACCCCAACTGAAGGGTAAAAAACGGCGCGATTGAAGCCGGAACACAAGGTCAACGTCAAAACCCAAAGACCACACCGAGCCGGTT
>NZ_JAHWLU010000134.1:0-12460 GCF_022134725.1 Buttiauxella sp. S19-1 | reverse complement strand
CCCCGGCCCTCTCCCCAAGGAGAGGGAGAACACCGATTTAATGTCCTCTCCCCAAGGAGAGGGAGAACACCGATTTAATTCCCTCTCCCTCAGGGAGAGGGCTAGGGTGAGGGTTGTTTTAAGACTTAAGCTTTAATCTGAACCTGGCCGTCTTGTACGCGCGCTTTGTAATGCGCAATTGAACGGCTCTCGTCTTCCATGCACAACCCGTCACGCAGTCTGAAACGCTGCTTTTTCAACGGGCTGGCAACCCACAATTCATTCTGATGTTCAGCAATCAAGCCGCGAGACAACACGCTGGCCTCAAAGAATGGGTCGATATTGCTGATGGCGAAAACCTGGTCATCATTACGTGGGCGGAAAATAGCAATCTGCTGATTACCCACCAATGCGCAAACACCGGTAGCAGGCAGAATGTCGTTTAACTGGCAAACGGTAGTCCACTGGCTCATACATTTTCCTCCACTTCTTCTACCAGGGTGACCGGGATACGTTCGTAAGGCGTAGCCGGACGGTGTTGCTCGCGCTCAGGCACAATTTGTACATGCGGGTCGCGGTGTGGGCTATTGATAAAGTGTTTGAAGCGAACCTGGGCTTCCGGTGTATTCACCGTTTCAGTCCACTCGCAGATCACTTTCTCGCGCAGGCGCGCCAGCTCAGCTTCCAGTTGATCATTCAGACCCAGTTTGTCGTCGATAATGACTTGTTTCAGGTACTCAATGCCGCCTTCCAGGCTGTCGAGCCACGGCGCGGTACGGGTCAGTTTGTCGGCGGTGCGGATGTAGAACATCATGAAACGGTCGAGGTATTTGATCAGCGTTTCACTGTCTAAATCTGCTGCCAGTAAATCGGCGTGACGTGGTTTCATACCGCCGTTACCGCAGACGTACAGGTTCCAGCCTTTTTCAGTGGCGATAATCCCGACGTCTTTACCCTGTGCTTCCGCACATTCACGGGTACAGCCGGACACACCAAACTTCATTTTGTGTGGAGTACGAATGCCTTTGTAGCGGTTTTCCAGCTCAACGCCGAAGCCAACGCTATCGCCAACGCCGTAACGGCACCAGGTGCTACCAACACAAGTTTTTGCCATACGCAGTGCCTTCGCATAGGCGTGGCCTGTCTCAAAACCGGCTTCAATCAGCTGACGCCAGATTTCTGGCAAATCATCTTTCTGCGCACCAAACAGGCCGATACGCTGGGAACCGGTGATTTTGGTGTAGAGGTTAAATTCGCGAGCGATACGGCCCACTTCCATCAAACCTTCTGGGGTAATTTCCCCGCCAGCAGAACGCGGGATCACCGAGTAAGTGCCGTCTTTCTGGATGTTGCCGAGGAAGTTGTCGTTGGTGTCCTGAAGCGGCGTGTGCTTTGGTGACAGCACATAGTCGTTCCAGCAAGAAGCCAGCAGCGAACCGACGGTCGGTTTACAGACTTCACAGCCGTAACCTTTGCCGTATTTTTGCAGCAGCTCGTCGAAGGATTTAATGCCTTCAACGCGGATCAGGTGATACAGCTCCTGGCGTGAAAACGCGAAGTGTTCACATAAGTTGTGGTTGACTTCGATGCCTTGCTTGCTCAGTTCGGCATTCAATACTTGCGTAATCAATGGAATACAGCCACCACAGCCGGTACCAGCTTTGGTTTCTGCTTTCAGCGCGGCAACGGTATGGCAGCCGTTGTTGATGGCTTTAACCAGATGCCCTTTGGTGACATCGAAGCAGGAACAGATTTGCGCGCTGTCCGGCAGTTTGTCGACGCCAATCGCTGGCTTACCGGAACTGGCGTGCGCAGGCAGAATCAGCGCGTCCGGGTTTTCCGGCAGTTCGATGTTATTGAGTACCAGTTGCAGCAGGTTGCCGTAGTCGCTGGTGTCGCCTACCAGAACCGCACCGAGCAGGGTTTTGTTGTCAGCGCTAACAATCAGGCGCTTATAAACTTCTTTGCTTTCATCAAGATAAACGTAGCTGCGGCAGTTTGGCGTGCGACCATGTGCATCACCAATCCCGCCGACATCCACACCCAGCAGTTTTAGCTTGGCGCTCATGTCTGCGCCTTCAAAAGCGTTTTCGCTACCGATCAGGTGGTCAGCGGTGACTTGCGCCATTTTGTAGCCAGGGGCGACCAGGCCGAAGGTGCGGTTATTCCAGCTGGCGCATTCGCCGATGGCGTAAATGTCCGGGTCAGAAGTCTGGCAGGTGTCGTTAACCGCAATACCGCCGCGTTGACCCGTTGCCAGGCCGCATTGGGTCGCGAGTTTATCGCGTGGGCGGATACCGGTGGAGAAGACGATGAAATCTACTTCCAGGTCGGTGCCGTCGGCAAAGCGCATAGTCTTACGTGCCTGGTTGCCTTGTTGTACGATTTCCAGGGTGTTCTTGCTGGTATGAACGCGCACGCCCATGCTTTCGATTTTATTGCGTAGCTGCTCGCCACCCATGTGATCGAGTTGCTCGGCCATCAGCATCGGGGCGAATTCAATCACATGTGTTTCGACGCCGAGGTTTTTCAGCGCGCCTGCGGCTTCGAGGCCCAGCAAACCACCACCGACCACGGCACCGCGTTTACTACGGCGCGCACAGGCTTCGATGGCGTTCAAATCTTCAATGGTACGGTAGACGAAACAGTCTTGTGTTTCAGAGCCTTTAATCGGTGGGATCCACGGGTAAGAACCGGTGGCCATCACCAGTTTGTCGTAATACACGGTACGACCGGTATTCGAGTGGATGACTTTTTCCTGGCGGTTAATGGTGATGGCGCGTTCGCCAACCAGCACTTTTACGCCGTGTTTCTCGTAAAAGCCTTCACGGACCAGCGATAACTCTTCAGCGGTATGATGCGAAAAATAGGAAGACAGATGCACGCGGTCGTAGGCTTTACGCGGCTCTTCACAGAACACAGTAATGTCGAATTGGCCTGGCTGGGCTTTATCAAGTAAGTCTTCGATAAAGCGATGGCCGACCATGCCATTACCGATGATTGCGATTTTGACTTTGCTCATAATTGCCTCAATTTCTTTTCTATTACCGCCTACCTTAACGATTCAGCATTGGTGGTTATTGATACAAATCAAATACACCTTTATATACCTCTTAAGAGGTATATGTTTGATTTTAGTGAGTTTTTATAAGTCGTGGAAATGTTTAGTTATTCGCGGACCGACAATAAATGTCCTCGTTTTGCGGTGTGTGCTATGAAATAGAGGCGGCTAATCAAGAAGGGGGGGGTATGAGCAACAATACGTTGGAGTTAATTCAAAATGTGCGCCTGGTGGGGCGTGAAGGTTTGTGGCAATTAGCCTTCGAAAATGGGCGCATCAAGGCCATTAAGCCGATGTGCGAAACGCAGCCAGAGAGCCAGCAGATTCTTGACGGGCGCGGCGGTCTGGCAATCCCGCCATTTATTGAGCCGCACATCCACCTTGATACCACGCAGACTGCCGGGCAACCGAGCTGGAATCAATCAGGCACCTTGTTTGAAGGCATTGAACGCTGGGCTGAACGCAAGGCGTTGCTGACCCACGAGGACGTGAAGCAGCGCGCCTGGCAAACGCTGAAGTGGCAGATTGCCAACGGTATTCAGTACGTGCGTACACACGTTGATGTTTCCGACCCGACGCTGACCGCGCTTAAAGCGATGCTGGAAGTGAAAAAAGAGGCCGCGCCGTGGATTGAGGTGCAAATCGTGGCATTTCCGCAGGAGGGGATTCTTTCGTATCCCAACGGTGAAGCCTTGCTGGAGGAGGCCTTACGGCTGGGTGCTGACGTGGTGGGCGCTATCCCGCATTTTGAATTCACCCGCGAATATGGCGTTGAGTCGCTGCATAAAGCTTTCGCGCTGGCGCGCAAATATGACCGTCCGTTAGATATTCACTGTGATGAAATTGACGATGAACAATCGCGCTTTGTGGAAACTGTAGCCGCGCTGGCGCTACGGGATGGCATTGGCGCACGCGTTACCGCCAGCCATACCACGGCAATGCACTCTTACAATGGCGCTTACACCTCGCGCCTGTTCCGTTTGCTGAAGCTGTCGGGGATTAACTTTGTCGCCAATCCGCTGGTGAATATTCATCTGCAAGGGCGCTTTGATGATTATCCGAAACGCCGTGGTATCACGCGGGTTAAAGAGTTGCTCGAAGCAGGAATTAACGTCTGTTTTGGTCATGATGATGTATTCGACCCGTGGTATCCGCTGGGCACCGCCAATATGTTGCAGGTGCTGCATATGGGGCTGCATGTTTGCCAGATGATGGGCTATCAGCAAATTGATGAAGGCTTAAAACTGATTACCGATAACAGTGCGCGCACCTTCGGCGTGCAGGATTACGGCATTGCCGAGGGAAATGCAGCGAACCTGATTATTCTTCCGGCTGAAAATGGCTTTGATGCGGTGCGCAGGCAGGTGCCAGTGCGTTGGTCAGTGCGGGCAGGGAAGGTGATTGCGACCACGCAGTTGTCGCAAACCTGGGTGATGCTGGATGAAGCCGAAGAGATAACATTTGGTGGATGAAAAGTGGCGGATGGCGCTTGCGCTTATCCGCCCTATAAAACGATTAATGTATTGTCGCGTTATGCTGACGGTGTTTCGTCACCAGACCCAAAATCAGGCACATAACAAACACCACGGCATACAAGCCGTTTGCGGTTTGCAGCGCCGCATGCGGGCCGCTGTGAGCCACGATCGGGCCGGTAACCACAAAGGTCAGCATGGTGCCGATAGTGCCGCAAGTCAGGACGAAGTTAACCAGTTTTGGTGAGGCAACTTTGGTCTGCAATGAACCAAGGGTGATAACCGAGGTGTAAATCGCGCTAGAGAAGAAGCCCAGAGCCAGAATAAACCATGCCAGATGAGTGGGTTCGCTGGTGTTGAACAGGTACATCAGAACGGTAGCTGCACCCGCAAGAACAGTCAGAATGCGTTGCAGATCGAAGAAACGCAAAATGAAACTGAACGCCCACATACCGAACATGTAAGACATCCAGAAATCACTGACTAACTGACCGGCATCATTCAGGTTCATGCCGAGGCTTTTGGCGTATTCCGGAACCCAGGAGATAAAGCCCAGTTGGCCTAAGATGTAGCACAGCGCGGCAATCGACAGGAACAGCACGCCAACCCCCCATTTTTCTTTCTCGGCCACTTTCTCGGTTGGTGCGGCGTGTTTGCCTAATGCCGGGAAGTCGCAACCGAAAGTCAGGATGAAGATAGCGACGTACACCAGACCGATGCAGACGTAAACCCAGTACCAGTCGATGCTGCGAGCCAGCAGAATCGCGGCAACCATTGGGAAAATCATCCCCGCCATGCTGAAGAAGGAGTCGGTAAACAACAGGCGTGAACCGCGTTCACGACCTTCATACATGTGGGTTATCAGGAATGTACCAATCGACATCGTGATACCGCTGACCAGCCCAAGCACAAACATTGCCGCCGAGAAAATGGTTAGGTTATCGCCAAAGACAAGCCCGGCAACCGCCAGAACCATCAGTATAAAACCAAAGCGCAACTGAGTTTTCAGTGGCACGATTTCCATTAACCAGGCATTCAGGAAAATAGAAATCAAAATACCCGCGTTCAGGAAGGTAAAGGTATTACTCATGCTGGAGACGGGTACGTGGAAGTATTCGGCAATATTGCCCATCACCATCCCGGTGACGATCACCAACGCGCCGGTCAGTGCGTAGGAGAAAAAGCTGATCCATGTGAGCTTAATGCGGTTGCTGTTAGTCATGACAAGCCTGTGAATAGAAATGTAAAGTGCTTTGACAGCACTCGAGAAGAATGGATTTTAGTCAAAAACGTGATTCATTCATACATTTTATGAATCATTTGGGGTTTGTTACTGCGCTTTAAGTGATATGAATCACAATTGAGCATGTATTCTCATTAGTCATTCATTTAACTTATTGATTTGTGTGAAAGTAAAAAACAGTAAATGGCTGGCGCATAGAGGAGTGCCTCTTTACAATCTAGCAACTTGCTTCATTCACTGCCTTCGTAAGGAATTTTTCATGCTCAAATCGACACTGGCGGCCGTAGCAACCGTGTTTGCTCTTACCGCGCTATCTCCTGCGGCACTTGCTGCTAAAGGGGATCCACACGTCCTGTTGACCACGTCAGCGGGTGAAATTGAGCTTGAGTTAAACAGCCAAAAAGCCCCTGTCTCTGTGAAAAACTTTGTGGATTATGTGAACAGTGGCTTCTACAACAACACCATTTTCCACCGTGTAATCCCAGGCTTTATGCTTCAGGGAGGCGGCTTCACTGAAGATATGAACCAGAAGCAGCCAAATCCACCGATCAAAAACGAAGCTGATAACGGTCTGCGCAATACTCGTGGCACTATTTCTATGGCACGTACCGCAGATAAAGACAGCGCAACCAGCCAGTTCTTCCTCAACGTTGCAGACAATGCTTTCCTCGATCACGGCCAACGCGACTTCGGTTACGCGGTATTTGGTAAAGTTGTGAAAGGGATGGAAGTTGCCGATAAGATCTCTCAGGTACAGACGCATGATGTCGGTCCATATCAAAATGTTCCGTCAAAACCTGTAGTTATTCTCTCCGCAAAAGTCCTGCCGTAAAAAATTCCCGCGCGGGTATTCTCTACTCGCGCAATCTCCTCCTTCCAGCACTTCCACCGATTGCTGCTTATACTTGTGGCAAGAAAGGGTCATGTTAGGGAGGCACCATGGCAAAGAAACTTACCGACAAACAAAAGTCCCGCCTTTGGCAGCAACAGCGAAGCCGTTCATTTCAGGCCAGTTCCCGGCTGGATATTCTTGAGCCTCATGCGCAAGATGAGACTATCGCACAGCGCGTAGAAACGATTGAACTTGGCCCGCTGCATCGCGGATTACCCTGGTTGTGTGCCATCCATCAGCAGCTGTTTCAGGATATTTTCGACTGGGCAGGCGAGATACGGGATGTTGATATTTCCAAAGGGGAGACACAGTTCTGTCATTTCGAGTACATCGAAAATGAAGGTAACGATCTGATGCAGGAAATGGAGGACGAACATTACCTGGTCGGGTTTTCGAGAACTGAGTTCGTTCAACGCCTGGCACATTTCTATTGTGAGATTAACGTACTTCACCCGTTTTTTGTTGGCAGTGGTCGTGCGCAGCGCGTTTTCTTCGAGCAGTTAGCGATTCATGCCGGTTATGTTCTGGACTGGAAGGACGTTGCTCCGCAAGCCTGGCAAGAAGCCAATCAGGCTGGAGCGTTGGGTGAGCTGGCAGCGCTGACGGAGATTTTCACTAAAGTGGTGAGTGAAGCGTGCGAAAGCGAATAGAATAGTGCGGTTCTTTTTACTCCGGAGCCGCGATGCTACTGCTTATCGACAATTACGACTCATTCACCTGGAACCTTTATCAGTACTTTTGCGAATTAGGCGCGGAAGTAGTGGTGAAACGTAACGATGAGCTGACCCTTTCTGAAATCAGCGCGTTGGTACCTGAAAAACTGGTTATCTCTCCCGGACCTTGCACGCCAACTGAAGCGGGCATATCCCTTGCGGCGATTACTCACTTCGCCGGAAAGCTACCGATCCTCGGCGTTTGCCTTGGACACCAGGCGATTGCACAAGCATTTGGTGCAACCATTGTCCGTGCCGAAAAAGTGATGCACGGTAAAACCTCGGCTATCACCCATAACAATACTGGTGTTTTCAGCGGCCTGAACAACCCTCTGACCGTGACGCGTTATCACTCTTTGGTTATCGACCCGCCATCGTTACCTGAGTGTTTTGAAGTGACAGCGTGGACGGATAAACAAGAAATTATGGGTATTCGTCATCGCGAACTGGCGCTGGAGGGTGTGCAGTTTCACCCGGAAAGTATTCTCAGCGAGCAGGGGCATCAACTGTTAGCCAATTTCCTGAAGTATTGATTTTTTATTGCCAATAAATGATTTTTTATGCATATTTCATGATTATATTTTCACGTGTCTCTCATGAAGTTTTTATGCGTAAAAAGGGGATAGGCAATAAATGGCAACTGAACAATCCGCAATTACCCGCGCAACTTTCGATGAAGTGATTCTGCCGATTTATGCACCGGCTGAATTTATCCCGGTAAAAGGTCAGGGAAGCCGCGTTTGGGATCAACAAGGGAAAGAGTATGTTGATTTCGCGGGCGGCATCGCAGTCACGGCGCTGGGCCACTGCCATCCCACGCTTGTGGAAGCGTTAAAAAGCCAGGGCGAAAAGCTATGGCATACCAGTAATGTTTTCACCAACGAACCTGCGTTGCGCCTCGGGCGTAAGCTGATTGATGCCACTTTTGCTGAGCGTGTGCTGTTTATGAACTCCGGCACCGAAGCGAATGAAACCGCCTTTAAACTGGCGCGTTATTACGCTTCTACACGCCATAGCCCTTACAAAACCAAAATTATCGCCTTCCATAACGCCTTCCACGGTCGCTCGCTGTTTACCGTTTCTGTTGGTGGCCAGCCAAAATATTCCGACGGATTTGGCCCGAAACCCGCCGATATTATCCATGTCCCGTTTAACGATTTACATGCAGTAAAAGCGGTGATGGACGATCACACCTGCGCGGTGGTGGTGGAGCCAATTCAGGGCGAGGGCGGCGTAATGGCGGCGACACCAGAATTCCTGCAAGGCTTGCGTGCCTTGTGCGATGAGCACAAAGCGTTGTTGGTATTCGATGAAGTTCAGTGCGGCATGGGGCGTATCGGCGAGTTGTTCGCGTATATGCATTACGGCGTGACACCAGATATTTTGACCAGCGCTAAAGCGCTCGGCGGCGGTTTCCCGGTAAGCGTTATGCTGACGACACAGGAAATAGCGTCTGCATTCCATGTCGGCACCCACGGTTCCACTTACGGCGGAAACCCGCTGGCGTGTGCGGTGGCAGGGGCAGCATTTGATGTTATCAACACGCCGGAAGTGTTGAATGGCGTTACGGAAAAACGCCAGCTGTTCGTCAAGCATTTGCAGCACATTGACGAGCAGTTTGATGTGTTCAGCGATATTCGCGGCATGGGTTTGCTGATTGGCGCTGAGCTGAAACCGCAATACCAAGGCCGTGCACGTGAATTCCTGCATGCCGCTGCTCAGGAAGGGGTGATGGTGTTGAATGCCGGTCCTGATGTTATGCGCTTCGCGCCAGCCTTGATTGTTGAAAATGCCGATATTGATGAAGGTATGGCGCGCTTTGCAAAAGCAGTGGCGAAGATCGTTAACGGATAGTCGTTAATCCGACCGCCGCAAGCGGTTCAGCCAGATACCATGATGTGGCCGCTGACGCCATGCAACCGAAGAAATAGTGTGCATGGTGCTGAGGTGGCCCAAAATCCGCTGTAAATGTTGTTCCATCGTGCTCAATGGCCCACTCGGAAGCCCTTCCAGTGGGTCAAGAATATTCGCATCCTGGGTTTCGCCAGGCCCATCATATTGCAGCCGCTGCTGGCATCGTTGCAGCGCAATTTCACACGACTGCAAATAGCGCTGGGCTAAATCCGGTGTCAGCATGTTGTGCTCGCGCGCAAGCGTAGTCATGGCGTTGATGTGCTCGACAATAAACTGGCTGTGTGTCACCCACAATTTCATATCTGCCAGGTAATGCGAGTTAAAACCGGGTTCCTGCATCGCCTGATTCAGTGAGTTAAACAGCGCATTATGGGCTTGATTTACCTTCATTCGTTGCCAGGCTAGCGGCGTGGGTTCGGGATCGTTGCTCAGAATCAGGCGAATCGCGTCCTGGTCTTTTTCAAGCGCGTCGTGGGCGTTCTGGCGCAACAAACCGCTTTGCCACTGCGGCCACAGCCAAACCATGCCGCCGAAGGCAATCAAACAGCCGAGCAGAGTATCAATTAAGCGCGGGACGATAAATTGCTCGGCGCTGAGTGTGAGCAGTTGCAGGGTATATACCGCCGTCACGGTAAAACCAATCGTCGCCCAGCCATAGCTCTGGCGAATAAACAAATAGCTGACCAGCGTAATGACCAGCATCGCGGCCAGGGCAATGCTTTGTGGGAAGTGAAAGTGCAGGGCGATACCCGCAATCGCCAGGCCAGCAATGGTCCCTGCCGAACGGTGCAGAATGCGTACCCGCGTGGCGCCGTAGCCGTTTTGCGTAACGAACATCACCGTCATTAAAATCCAGTAGGGTTTCGGCAGATGTAAAAATGCCCCGAAAAGACTGGCGATGGTTAGCATTACGCCTAGTCGGGCGGCGTTGCGCAGGGCGGCAGATTTCAACGACAAATAGCTTTTCAGTGCTGCCCACAGCGGTAAACGGCGCTGCCGGTCTTCCATTAAATCACGGGCGTACAGAGGGCGTTGGATGCGCAGCACGCGGGCGATACGGCTGAAGTGATAATGACAAAACTGCCCAACCGGGTTGTCCGGATTCTGGCGAGCAATTTTCTCGAGGGCTTCAATTTGTTTCTCCATCGTAAAACGCTGTGGGTAACGATGGTAGAGAATGTCATCGGCCAACACGCGCAAGCGTGCCGCAATGGTCTGCGCATTCCAGCGAATAACCGCTTCTGCATGGCTTTTCGCGACAAGTTTTTGCACCTCGGCAGGCTGGTGCAAACTGACGGAGATGTGCTCTTGCAAATCTAACGCTATCTGAAAAGAGCGTAACAAATGTTTGTAACCGTTCTGCTGATTTGCCGACAGCATATGCAGCTGTTGGTAGCAGATGGTGATCAGGTCTACGGCTTTTTGCTGGCGAGCCAGCAGTGGAGGCAGCGCTGTTTCGGGATCAGCATGTTGTGTCAGCATGCCGTATTTGGCTTCACAGTACTCCGCCAATTGGCGATAGAGCAGGCTTAACGTTTCGCGCAGCGGCTGCTCACGCCACATCCAGAACCAAAACCAGTTAAAGACTCCGTACCAAATCGTGCCGGAGACATATAACACCATCGGCTTCCAGATAGGCATATTGCCGGCCATACTTAGCGTAAAGATGGCCGCAATCAGCGATGCCGGAAGCAAACGTGCGTGCAGGGCGCTGATTTCAGCGGTGACGCCTAACAAGAGCGCCATCACCATAAGAATGATGGGCAATGGGACCGCGGTGTAGAGCAGCAAAAGCTGCATGATTAAACTGCTGGTCGCAAAAAGAGTGCCGCCAACAATCAGGCGTTTAAAAAAACGCTTATGGGGTGTATCCAGACCAGCAATGTTGCAACAAGCGGGCACTAACGAGAAAAGCAGACCTAACTGCAAATTCCCCAGTAGTAAACCGATCCCCACAGGAAGGCACAGCACCAGCGTTTGCCGCAGTGCATAGTTAACTTCAGGGTGATAGATTAATCTTCTCCACATATGCTTGTCATACTTTGTGTTGCAGGTGTTTGGATTTTAAAGACAAAAAAAGGCGTGTCCATAAAGCAACACGCCTTTTTTGATACGGAAATTAACGAGTGCCGTAAACGACGATCGTTTTGCCGTGAGCGGAGATCAGGTTCTGATCTTCCAGCATTTTCAAGATACGACCGACAGTTTCACGAGAACAACCGACGATCTGACCAATTTCCTGACGGGTAATTTTAATCTGCATACCGTCTGGGTGAGTCATTGCATCAGGCTGTTTTGCCAGGTTCAACAGTGTCTGCGCGATACGACCAGTCACATCGAGGAATGCCAGGTTACCGACTTTCTCAGAAGTGACTTGCAGACGACGAGCCATCTGGGAAGAAAGACGCATCAGAATGTCTGGGTTTACCTGGATCAGCTGGCGGAATTTTTTATAGGAAATTTCAGCCACTTCACAGGCAGATTTAGCACGGACCCAGGCACTACGTTCCTGGCCTTCTTCGAACAGCCCTAACTCACCAATAAAGTCGCCCTGATTCAGATAGGAGAGGATCATTTCCTTGCCCTCTTCATCTTTGATCAGAACAGCTACAGAGCCCTTGACGATGTAATACAGCGTCTCTGCTTTTTCACCCTGGTGGATCAGTGTGCTCTTCGATGGATACTTATGAATGTGGCAATGGGACAAGAACCATTCGAGAGTCGGGTCTGTTTGCGGTTTGCCAAGCACCATGCGCGGTTATCCTCTGTTTATAACTGGCTACCAACGACAGGACGCTAAACATCCTGTCTGGCGTTGCAAGTATTAGAA
This sequence comes from Buttiauxella sp. S19-1, assembly GCF_022134725.1. Taxonomy (NCBI): domain Bacteria; kingdom Pseudomonadati; phylum Pseudomonadota; class Gammaproteobacteria; order Enterobacterales; family Enterobacteriaceae; genus Buttiauxella; species Buttiauxella sp. S19-1. Next base: position 356 of record NZ_JAHWLU010000134.1, on the reverse strand, counting down.
TATTCCCCACTTTGGGGAGATGGCATGCAAGTCATTCTTGCTGCCTGTAATTAGTGACGTCCTTTGCATCTATGCATTACGTCAATGTATCAATGTAGCATCCGGATTGTTTTAGCATAGCTTTTGGCAGGTGTCTCCTATTGTCTCGTTTCAGCATGACGTAGGTCGCCTTCCGTTGCCAGTTTTGCTGCATCCGCGTACTCTGGAAGGTAATTTTTTCAATGGGAGAAGCAACATGCAGGCACGTGTGAAATGGGTTGAAGGGTTAACTTTCCTTGGTGAATCCGCTTCAGGACACCAGATCTTGATGGACGGTAATTCTGGCGATAAAGCACCGAGCCCGATGGAAATGGTAC
>NZ_JAHWLU010000133.1:0-12603 GCF_022134725.1 Buttiauxella sp. S19-1 | reverse complement strand
CAGAATTAATCCTCGGGGGCTTATTTATTTTTACGCACAGACAACTTTTTAATACAGACTATTCTTAAATAGTTAATGGTTTTATTCCATTATTACTCAACACATCCCTGTAATTATTCCCAGTAACTATCAACAAATATTAAAAATCAGCCAACAGCGTTTTTAATGCTTCACCCATCACTCGCCCACGCCAACCACTAATTAATTCCGGTTGTGTTGATGGTGATTTTAATTTCCAGTGCCAGTTCAACAGTTGGTTAATTTGTCGACGTGAAGCCAGCAATTCAACGCTTAAACCACAATCCTCGCTCACTTGCTGTACCAACGCTTTAATCGCTTTAAATACGCGGCGATAGCCCGGCATATCAACCAGATTGCTTAACGGTTCTGGCAATTCATCATCAGATAGTGCCTGAGCTTCAACGACCATCTCTAACAGTGCTTTGCCGTGGAAACGGATTTCACTCCCGCTCAGGCCAAGATGTTCCAGTTCCCCCAACGAACCAGGCATGTAACGCGCGACCTGCCACAGATGTTCTTCACGCACCACAAAATTGACAGCCATGTCGCGCTCACGCGCTTTGCGCAGTCGCCACGAGGCCAGTTTCTTCAGACAAGCCAATTGGCGTGTTCTCAACTGCCATGCGTTACCGATTTCGCGCCAGGCTTCTTCCGGGTCCAGCACATCCTGACGACGCGCTGCCATCAAGTTACACTCATCTAGTGCCGCTTCCATCCAGCCTGCAGCTTGTGTCTCTTCCATCAATTTATGCGCAATGGGCAGCAAATAAAGGACATCTGCGGCGGCATAGTCACACTGACGCTCGGTCAGCGGGCGAGCAAGCCAGTCGGTACGTGATTCACTTTTATCCAGGGCGATCCCCGTGAAGGACTCAACGATGGTGGCAAAACCACACGAGAGTGGGCGTCCACTAAACGCTGCCAGGATCTGCGTATCAATAAACGGATCGGGCAGCATGCTATACGCATTGAGGAATACTTCCAGGTCTTCGCTACCCGCGTGCAGGAATTTAATCACTGCTTTATTTTGCAGTAGCGCTTTAAACGGTGACCAGTCAGTGATGGTTAACGGGTCGATAAGCGAAGCTGTTTCACCGTCGAATAGCTGGATCAAACCCAGTTGCGGGTAGTAAGTACGGGTACGAACAAATTCGGTATCCAGCGCAATCGCTGGAAAGTGACGAGCGGCCTCACACACTGTGGCAAGGGCTTCATCGGTTACAATCATTTGGTAAGTCAAATTCAGTTCTCTTAGGTTTGCGCCCATAAAAAACGCCGGTTTACCGGCGTTAGGGCGACGGACTCGGAGCTCAGGCGTTATTGTTGCCTTTACTGACCGATTCGTCACGTAGTTCTCGTCGTAATATTTTGCCAACGTTTGATTTTGGTAGTTCTTCACGGAACTCAACAAGCTTAGGTACTTTATAACCTGTGAGGTGGCGGCGACAAAAAACAACCAATGCCTCTTCAGTTAAAGCTGGATCTTTTTTCACTACGAAGATTTTTACCGCTTCACCGGACGCGCCACTTGGAACGCCAACCGCCGCGACTTCAAGTACGCCGCTATGTTGCATAACCACGTCTTCAATTTCGTTTGGATACACATTAAAGCCGGAGACCAGAATCATATCTTTCTTGCGATCGACGATACGCATAAAGCCCTCCTCGTCCATCACAGCAATATCACCGGTACGTAGCCAACCGTCATGCATAATCTCATCTGTTGCATCCGGGCGCTGCCAGTAACCCAACATCACCTGCGGGCCTTTCACACACAGCTCGCCGGGCTCGCCCGGAGGTACTTCTTCGCCTTCGTCATCAATCAGTTTCACTTCGGTGGAAGGCACCGGTAAACCGATACTGCCACTGTGGTAATCCATGTCATGCGGATTAGCACTGACCAGCGGCGCACATTCCGTCAAACCATAACCTTCAAGCAGGAAGCGGCCGGTCAGTTTCTCCCAGCGTTCAGCCACCGCGTGTTGTACTGGCATCCCGCCGCCAGCCGAAAGATGCAGACTAGAAAAGTCGAGTTGCTGGAATTCTTTATTATTGAGCAGCGCATTGAACAATGTGTTAACACCGGTCATGGCGGTAAATGGATATTTCGCCAACTCTTTCACCAGCCCCGGAATATCACGCGGGTTAGTGATCAGCAAGTTCTGCCCACCAAGCTCAATAAACAGCAGGCAGTTCATGGTGAGCGCAAAGATGTGATAAAGCGGCAGGGCCGTCACCACCAGCTCTTTGCGTTCGAATAACAATGGGCTGTAAGCCGCTCTGACTTGTTCCAGATTCGCCAACATATTGCGGTGCGTCAGCATCGCCCCTTTGGCAACGCCTGTCGTGCCACCGGTATATTGCAAGAACGCGAGGTCGGCATTCAGAATTTCAGGTTTAATATACTGGAGACGATAGCCGTGTTGCAGGGCACTGCGGAAAGAAATGGCATCGGGAAGATGATACTTCGGCACCAGGCGTTTGATGTACTTAACCACAAAGTTGACTAACGTCCCTTTTGCCGCAGAAAGCTGGTCACCCATGCGGGTCAAAATAACGTGTTTTACCTGAGTTTTATCGACAACTTTTTCTAGCGTATGCGCAAAGTTCGAAACAATCACAATGGCGCTGGCACCGCTGTCATTAAGCTGATGTTCAAGCTCACGTGGGGTGTACAACGGGTTGACGTTCACCACCACCATGCCCGCACGCAAAATACCGAACAACGCGACGGGATACTGCAACAGGTTTGGCATCATTAACGCAACGCGGTCGCCCTTTTGCAGGCCAAGACCTTGTTGTAAATACGCAGCAAAAGCACGGCTTCGCTCTTCCAGCTTACGGAACGTCATCACTTCGCCCATATTCACGAACGCAGGCTGATCCGCATAGCGTGCCGTTGCTTGCTCAAACATATCAACCAGGGACTGATAACGGTCAGGATTTATCTCAGCCGCAACATCGGCTGGGTAGCGGTTAAGCCAAACCTTCTTCAAGGATCCACCTCTGAATTTATTATTCGTCGTCATCACAACCCCAATATATAAACACGCCGTTAACATAATATTAACTCAGCGTACCAGTTTATTAATTAGACTGATTTAAGGTTGCGAAGCACATCACTAATTATTTTTTATCGATTGTAGAAAAAAATAGACAGCGGACATGCCGCTGCCTATTTAACTTGTTAAAACAGTGAGTTACTCAGTTACGATAGTCTGAACCTGTGCCGGGCCTGGATTATACCATCCGCCGCCCCACATCCCGCCGTAGCCGTAACGCCCACGATAAGGGTACGGCCCGCCCCAGAACCACGGGTCGATTGGCTGTGGCGGCATGACCACTTGTTGTGTAACACGCCAGCGTTTATAGCCATTGACCTGCATCACCATAAACTTGTAAGCGGTTTCGCCCACTTTGCCTTCCACTACACCAGTGATGGGACCCACAACGGTGACCAACTGGCCACGGAAATCGACCGGGTCGAGGAAACCATTCACGTCAGCGTAAATACGCCCTCTGGAAGGCTCACCCAATTGCGGGCGTGCACCGTCATCGAGGCTGACGGTGGCAATTTCCAGACGTGTTCTGCCTTGTTTGTTATCGATGTTCACCACTCGCCCACCGAAACGCGCTTCTTGCCCAACGTAGAGTTGCGGTGCATTCATCACTCGCGCTAAATCTTGTTGCGGCGTGGCACTGGTGCCCTTAATCGCATCAGGGATGGTGACACAACCACTCAGCATAACTACGGCAGCAACTGCCAGTAATCGGCTAACAATTCTGAGATTCAAACCAGCCATAACCTTTCTCCTTGACGCAGTTTCGGCTTCCCAAAAACGTTGGGAATTATTCTCTGCCTGGAAGCTTCTTCCATGTCACTTCATTACGCAGATAAACCGGCTCGGCATGTTCTACCGCCACCGTACAACCATCATTTAATGCCTGAATTGCCAAAGGCAACATATCTTCTGCTGCAGGAAGTGTGACTTCACCATCACGGATCTGCAGTTCACTGCTTTGCGCCATATCTGGCCAGGCTTGCCAGCCCGTGCCTACTGTCGCCCATTCGCCCTGAAGATGCTTCAACCGTTCAACAACCGCTTCTGGTTTTAACACAGCTTCAGTTTCTTCACCGTGCCAGACACCCAGTTCATCACGCTGGTATTCAGCCCAATACACTTCACCCATGCGCGCGTCGATAGCTGCCAATACACGGGTCGCTCCGGTCATACGCCAGGCACCCTGCGCCATGGTGGCCAGAGTCGAAATGCCAATCATCGGCAATTCAGCCCCCAGCGCCAGCCCTTGCGCAATACCAATACCGATACGCACGCCGGTAAAACTACCTGGGCCACGGCCATAAGCAAGCGCATTCAATGCGGTCAGACCAACCCCCCCTTCATTGAGGATGTCTCGCACCAGCGGCAGGATACGTTGGGTGTGTTCGCGTGGGCAGAGCTCGAAATGGGCAAGGGTCGCCCCTTCATTATACAGGGCAACCGAACATGCTTCTGTCGCGGTATCGATGGCTAAAATTCGCATGGTATTGCCAACCTCTGGCAGGAAAATAAGGTCAAAAATCGGCGCGCATCATACCATAGCCTGGCACAAATTACTGCGCCGAGCGGTGGTTAAGGAATTCAACTGCCCGATTAATATCCCGTGTGCGCGGTGTGGGCGGCAGGCTGTTGAGGAATACAGCACCATAAGGGCGCATCACCAGGCGATTATCACAAATCACCAGCACACCACGGTCATCAACATCACGGATTAAGCGTCCAACGCCTTGTTTTAAGGTAATAACGGCGTCGGGGAGTTGCACGTCTTCGAACGGGTCGCCCCCACGCAGGCGGCAATCTTCCATGCGTGCTTTCAGCAAAGGGTCATCCGGCGAGGTAAACGGCAGTTTGTCGATAATCACCAGTGACAGCGCATCACCACGCACGTCCACACCTTCCCAAAAACTACTGGTTGCGACCAACAATGCGTTACCTGCGTCAACGAACTGCTGCAACAACTGGCCTTTGCTGGTTTCACCCTGCAACAACACCGGTAATGTCATAGTGGCGCGGAATTGCTCGGCTAAATCGCGCATCATCGAATGGGAGGTACACAACATGAAGCAACGACCATTGTTAGCTTCGATAAGCGGCTTGAGCATTTTCGCCAGATGTTTGCCTGCTGCCGGTTGGTTAGGCGTTGGTAAACCACGCGGTACACACAACAACGCCTGGCTGGCATAGTCAAACGGGCTGGCTAATAACAAGGTCTGCGCATTGGCGATACCCAGTCGTTCTGTAAAATGGCTAAGCTGGTCGTTTACTGAAAGCGTTGCCGAAGTAAAAATCCAGGTACCTGCTTTTTGGCTGATCACTTCCTGGAATTTATCGGCGACGGAAAGCGGTGTTAGCGCCAGCGTGAAGTTGCGCGCGTTACATTCATACCAGTAGCTGTAACCCGGAGTATCGACCTCTTTGAGGCGTTTGATTCGCCCGCGTAAAATGACGATGCGTTCGAAAGCCGCGTCCAACAATGCAGAGCGCCCAAGGGAAAGTTTGGATACGTCGTAACACAGCTCAAGCGCATCATCGAGCAACAATAACGCACGTTGTACCGACGGTTCGGCCAGTAATTCTCGCAAATTTCCGCGGTAACCTGGGTCACCCATTTGCAGGCGAAAATCTTGCGTGCTTTGCGTCAGACGGTCCGAACTTTTTTGTAATTGCTGGGCGTCACGCACTTCAGTGCGATAAGCGATGGAGATATCTTTGGCTATGTCTAGTAACTGGCGGCTGGAGACCGATTGCCCAAAATACTGGCTGGCGATGTCGGGGATTTGGTGGGCTTCATCGAAAATCATCACTTCTGCTTCCGGAATCAGCTCGCCAAAACCGCCCTCTTTGACCACCATATCGGCCAAAAAGAGGTGATGGTTAACCACCACAACGTCTGAATCCATGGCTTTTTTACGCGCTTTCACCACAAAACAATCTTTGTAAAGCGGGCAATCTTGCCCCAGGCAGTTATCGTTGGTGCTGGTCACCATCGGCCAGACGGCAGAGTCCTCGGCAACACTGGCGCAAGTGCTGATATCCCCGTCCACCGTTTCAATCGCCCAACCCCGTAATTTGACGATGTCACTTAGCGTCTGGACTTGCAGATCGCCGCCCGCCAGCGCTTGCTGTTCTAAACGCTCAAGGCATAAATAGTTCGAACGCCCTTTTAACAGCGCCAGCCGCCCTTTGAAATCCAGCGCCCGCGCCACTGTTGGTAAATCGCGTGAGAAGAGCTGATCCTGTAAGGCTTTTGATCCCGTAGAGATAATGACTTTTTTGCCTGAACGCAGAGCCGGAGCCAGATAAGCGTAGGTTTTACCCGTACCGGTACCCGCCTCCACCACCAGCTCACGCCCGGAAGCGATAGCCTTAGCCACGGCTTGCGCCATCTGGCGTTGTGGTTCACGCGGTTTAAAACCCGTTATCGCCGTAGCGAGTTGGCCGTCTGCTGCAAAATCGTCTGTCACATTACCCCCTGGGTTTATTGACAGTGATTATGTCAGCCTGAGCGGTGTTAAGCCAGTGGAAGCCTTCTGTAGATTGTGGCAGGCTGTGCCACAGTATGAACAAGCTGAAAAGGAAACAGTGATGAGTATTGTGCGTATAAAACCGGAAGCGCGTTGGTCGGATGCGGTCATTCATAACAACACGTTGTATTACACCGGTGTGCCAGAAAACCTTGATGCGGATGCTTACCAGCAGACCGCCAACACGCTTGCGCAAATTGATACTGTGCTTGAAGAACAAGGCAGCGATAAGAGTAAGATCCTCGATGCCACCATTTTCCTGCCGGAAAGTGCCGACTTTGCCGCGATGAATAAAGCCTGGGATGAATGGGTTGTTGCGGGTCATGCGCCGGTGCGTTGTACCGTGCAGGCAAAATTGATGAACCCGCGCTACAAAGTAGAAATTAAGATTATCGCGGCAGTGTGACACTAAGCGGGCAGTAGCCCGCTTTACTTATCGTCGTCGTTTTCTTCGTAATGGTCGACATATCTTTCTTCTTCATCGTTTTCATCCGTGTTTTCTTCGTCGCTCTCAGCGTTACCGACGTCGTCATCTTCAAAACGGACCGCGACCATCTCGCCAGTATGATTGGCACGAATTTCTGCGGCGACCAGTGTAATCGCTTCACCACTGCTCATGCCCTGGGACATCAGTTCCTGAATACGTTCTACAGCTTTCTGCTGTTGCTCATGGGATAATGCGGGTAATCCTGAAAACATTTTCGACTCCTGATACATTGCCTGGGTTAATTATTTCACGCTGCTAACAGGGTTTCCAGCGGGTTCACTGGTATAGCAGGATGATCACTCTCTTTTTTTAGTTGTGGTTTATAACGTTGCAGACTCTCACTTTTCGAACTTTGCCGTGGCATGCCGATGCTGTTCAACACACTTTCAAAGCGACTGCACAGCAGCCATGGGCCATGCTTCTGCATTCCGGCTTCGCTGACCATCCTCATAATCGCTTTGATATTCTGGTTGCAGAACCTCGGGCAACATTAGTGACGCGTGGTCCTGAAACAACAATTTGCGTGGACGGTATCAGTTCAACGCATCACGGCGATCCTCTGCATCTACTACAGGAAACTCTGGATAGTTTTGGTTATCAGCCAGAGATACACCCGGAACTCCCCTTTTTAGGCGGTGCGTTGGGGTTGTTCGGTTATGACCTCGGTCGCCACTTCGAAAAATTACCCGAGCGGGCACAACGCGATCTTACTACACCCGATATGGCGATAGGCATTTACGATTGGGCGTTAATTGCTGACCATCAAAATCAGTGCCTGACTCTGCTGTGTTGGGGGGATATTGATGCTCGCCAACAGTTTCTTGAAACGCTGACCGCGTACAGCCCTCGCCAACCGTTCCGCCTGACGAGCGCGTGGCAGTCCAGTATGACCCGCGAGCAGTATGGACTTAAATTCCGTCAGGTACAGGAATATCTCAAAAGCGGCGATTGCTACCAGGTGAACCTCGCGCAGCGCTTTAACGCCAGTTACGAAGGCGATGAATGGCAAGCATTCGAACGCCTGAACGCGGCGAATCGGGCTCCGTTCAGTGCGTTTATTCGGCTTCCTGACAGCGTGATTTTAAGCCTGTCGCCTGAGCGGTTTATTCTGCTGGAGAATCACAACATACAAACGCGCCCGATTAAAGGCACTTTACCGCGCCTTGAAGATCCTCTGGCCGATGCGCAGCAGGCTGAAAAACTGGCGAATTCACCAAAGGATCGCGCAGAAAACCTGATGATTGTTGATTTGCTACGTAATGACATTGGCCGTGTTGCGGTACCGGGCAGTGTAAAAGTCCCTGAGTTATTTGTTGTTGAGCCCTTCCCGGCAGTACATCACCTGGTGAGTACCATAACCGCACAATTGCCTTCGCATCTTAAGGCAACAGATTTACTGCGCGCCTGTTTCCCTGGTGGGTCGATTACCGGTGCACCAAAAGTTCGCGCTATGGAAGTGATTGAAGAACTCGAGCCGCAGCGGCGTAATGCCTGGTGTGGAAGTATCGGCTATTTAAGCTTCTGCGGAAATATGGACACCAGTATTACCATCAGGACTCTGACCGCCGAAGGAGGCAAACTTTACTGTTCGGCGGGAGGTGGAATTGTGGCTGATAGTGTTGAATCTGCGGAATATCAGGAAACTTTTGATAAAGTTAATCGTATTCTTCCACAACTAGAGAAGTGATGAGATGTCTGGTTCGTCCCTGAGTATGAACGATTTTTTATCGCGTTTTCAGCTGTTGCAACCGCCCGTAACGCGCACGACGAGTAATCATCGCCAGGCTGCGGTGCTGATTCCTATTGTACGCCGCCCACAGCCTGGGCTGCTGTTGACCCAACGTTCGACCATGCTGCGTAAACATGCCGGGCAAGTTGCCTTTCCAGGCGGTGCAGTGGACGACACTGATGAGTCATTGATTGCCGCGGCACTGCGCGAGGCATGGGAAGAAGTTGCCATTTCGCCAGAGCATGTTGAAGTGATCGGCACTTTGCCGCCGGTCGATAGCGTCACCGGGTTTCAGGTTACGCCAGTTGTCGGCATCATCCCTCCCGATTTACCTTACCAGGCCTGTGAAGATGAAGTTGCAGCGGTTTTTGAGATGCCATTAATGGAAGCGCTCACCCTGGGTCGCTATCATCCGCTGGATATTCACCGTCGTGGTAACGCCCATCGCGTTTGGCTTTCCTGGTATCAACACTACTTTGTCTGGGGTATGACTGCCGGAATTATCCGTGAGTTAGCTTTACAGATAGGTGTGGAACCGTGATCACTCTTTAATTCTGCAAATACGGCTATATTTAGCAGAGTGTCTTGCTGTAGTTTTATTCCCCTATACACACAAGGGGCAATAAAAAGAGTGGTTGATGTGACTGATTACTCCCTGGAAGCGCATTCTGCGGACCGGATTAGTCAAGTTATGGTTAACCATTAGTTTAATTCATGTGAATAGTTTACTACAGTGACCAATAAATTTTTAAACTAGCTAGCTGCGGTTTTGCAGCAGCAAATTTTATTTAGCCGGTGTCCTGAAAGGAGTTTAGTGTGATTAGCATATTCGACATGTTCAAAGTCGGCATTGGGCCATCCAGTTCCCATACCGTCGGTCCGATGAAGGCCGGTAAGTTGTTTGTCGACTCGCTGCTCGAAAATGGATTACTGGAAAGCACGACGCGCATCGCCGTCGATGTTTACGGTTCCCTGTCGCTGACTGGTAAAGGGCACCATACTGATATCGCTATCATCATGGGTCTTGCAGGTAACGAACCTGCCACTGTTGATATTGATTCCATTCCTGCGTTTATTCGCGATGTAGAAACGCGTGAACGTCTGTGGCTTGCCCAGGGTCGCCACGAAGTTGATTTCCCGAAAGATACCGGCATGTGTTTCCGTAACGACAACCTGTCGTTACATGAGAACGGCATGACTATCCACGCGTTCAGCGGCGATCAAAAGATCTACAGCAAAACGTATTATTCCATCGGCGGTGGTTTTATCGTTGATGAAGAGCATTTCGGCAAAGAGGCAGCAGATGAAGTTGTCGTGCCCTACTCGTTCAATTCCGCGGAAGAAATGCTGAATCACTGTAAACAGACCGGCATGTCCCTGTCTGGCGTGATCATGCAGAATGAGCTGGCTTTGCACAGCCGTAAAGAAATTGAAGAGTATTTTGCCAACATCTGGCAAACCATGCGCGCTTGTATCGACCGTGGCGTCAATACTGAAGGTGTGCTGCCTGGCCCATTGCGTGTACCGCGTCGTGCTTCCGCATTGCGCCGTATGCTGGTATCCAGCGATAAACTCTCCAATGACCCAATGAACGTGATTGATTGGGTGAACATGTTTGCGCTGGCGGTGAACGAAGAAAACGCCGCGGGCGGACGTGTGGTTACCGCTCCGACCAACGGTGCCTGCGGTATCGTCCCTGCAGTGCTGGCGTACTATGATCACTTTATCGAATCAGTCAGCCCTGACACCTACATCCGTTATTTCCTCGCATCCGGTGCGATTGGTGCGTTGTATAAGATGAACGCGTCAATTTCTGGTGCTGAAGTGGGTTGCCAGGGTGAAGTCGGTGTGGCCTGTTCAATGGCGGCAGCCGGCCTTGCTGAAATTCTTGGGGCCAGCCCAGAACAAGTTTGTGTTGCGGCGGAAATTGGCATGGAACACAACCTCGGTTTGACCTGCGACCCGGTTGCGGGCCAGGTTCAAGTGCCGTGTATTGAACGTAATGCGATTGCTTCTGTGAAAGCGATCAACGCCACCCGCATGGCAATGCGCCGTACCAGTGAACCTCGTGTTTCTCTCGATAAAGTGATTGAAACAATGTATGAAACGGGCAAAGACATGAATGCGAAATACCGCGAAACCTCCCGCGGTGGCCTGGCAATTAAAGTCCAGTGTGATTAATCCCTTCCGGCCCTCAGTGATGAGGGCCAGGCTAGTGCGGGTCAGTCACCTGAACTTGAGAAGCCAACTGCTTGTTTAGCCATTAAAAGGTGCTGCGTCTGCTCAACGACGCGGCTCCTGAACAACGAAACGCAAAAAAAAGGTTATTTTTCCAGCGCTCTACTAATCCCCCACTACACTTTGAATGTTCTGTGTGCCGATTTCGGTCGCGGTTCTACACAAGGTGATCACGGATGCAGACAGCTCAACGTATATTACGAGGCTACCGTCGCAGGCGTTTAATTGTCTGTATCGGCTTAGCTGTTCTGGCACTCGTGTTGACTCTGAGCGCACGCTATGTTGCTGAGCGCAAAGTGAATGAACAGCATTTGCAGGCGTTTAATCAACGTATTATCAGCACGCTAGAGAGTATTCTGCTCCCCCTTGAACAAGGCAACAAAGAGCTTATTGCTTTAGTGGGAATGTCTTGTGAGGCCGCGCAACTCAAAATGCGCGAACACGCAGCACGCCTGCAAACAGTGCGTTCAATCGGGCTGATTAAGGATGATATTCTTTATTGCTCAAGTATTTTTGGCAGCCGCCACGTCCCGATTAATTTGCTACAACCCAAATTACCTTCATCTCTTCCACTGCTGTTTCTCTCAATTGACCGTTCATTACTGAAAGGCACGCCAATTCTGTTGTCCTGGACACCGTCATCCAACAGCAGTCACGAAGGCGTCATGCAGATCATTAATATTGAATTGCTGACCGGATTAATCCTTGAGCCTGAACGCCCATGGGTATCGCGTGCTGTACTTAATGTCGCAGATTCGCACCTCGAATATGGTGCAGGACTTTTGCAGCGAATTGTTGTTGAAGATGGGCAAGTCATCCATGAAATGGCTTCCGAACACTTTGCGTTTTCCATCACCACCATTGGCCCCTCACCTGGGGCATTGGCATTAAGCAATTTGCCAACTCAACTTCCACTGGCACTGATTCTCAGTATGCTGATTGGTTATATCGCCTGGCTTGCAACCGCCAATCGCATGAGTTTTTCATGGGAAATTAATGTTGGTATGGCCTCTCATGAATTCGAGGTCTTCTGCCAGCCACTAGTGAGCGCTCGTAATCTGCAGTGTGTCGGTGTGGAACTACTATTGCGCTGGAATAATCCACGCCAGGGCTGGATCTCCCCCGATGTATTTATTCCCCTCGCTGAGCAGCAAAACCTGATTGCCCCGTTGACCCGCTATGTGCTGGATGAAACCGTTCGCCACCTTGATATTTTTCCCAAATCACGTCATTTCCACATCGGGCTAAACGTGGCGGCCAGCCATTTCCATGAAGCTGAGATTATTGCCGATTTGCGCCGTTCCTGGTTCCCTGCACACCCGCTGCAAAAATTGACTCTGGAGTTAACGGAACGAGATGCGTTGCCAGATGTTGACTATCGTGTGGTGCGTGATTTGCATCGTATGGGCGTGGGTCTGGCGATAGATGATTTCGGTACGGGGCAGAGTTCCCTGGCCTATCTGGAAACACTGAATCCGAATGTACTGAAAATTGATAAGTCGTTTACTGCGGCTATCGGGACTGATGCGGTGAACTCGACGG
>NZ_JAHWLU010000132.1:0-12905 GCF_022134725.1 Buttiauxella sp. S19-1 | reverse complement strand
CAATTACCTTCCTTCTATTAAAGACGCTTTCAATTCACGCATCGGATGTTGACGAAAATCCTTTGGCGTCGTACCCGTATAACGGCGGAAAAAACGCGAAAAATAGGTCGCATCACTAAAGCCAAGATAATCAGAGATCTGGCTGATCGTCATACTGGTATACAGCAACCTGCGTTTGGCTTCGAGCAACACGCGTTGATGCAGGACATTCAGAGCGCTACAGCCAAAGAACTCATGGCACAGGGTATTCAGGTGCACACTTGATAAACCGATTTCGCTGGCATAATGCGTGACCAGCAACTGCTCACGATAATGACACTCAACCAATTGATTAAATTGATGAATCACCGCCCGTTTTCGCTCGACACGCGAACTGCTGCCTGGTACCGGAGCACATTGCCGATTGAGCCAAACTAAAAGCGCGCTGATTAATGAATGCAGCATCATGTCACGGGCTTCCCCCGCGCCTTCATACTCACTTTGTAAGGTACTAAACAGTGTATTAATTTGCCTGTTCGAGCCTTTCACCGGCACACACGCCGCCTGCTTAAGTACCTGTAAAGGGCGGCCAAATTGCTGCTCAAACTGGGCGATTAACGGAGCTGAAAACGAAAGCGAATAACCCTGAGTCCCCGGTGAGAATTTAAAACCGTGCACGCACAACGCAGGTACCACCTGAATACACGCCTGTCGCACATGATGCTTAACGCCTTCAATATCTATCTCCACCTCACCTTTGTGCAAATAAAGTAATTGAACCAAATCCGCATGCTGATGAATGCGAATGTGCCATTCATAAAGGCTGCTGCGGCTATGAATCGATTCGCAATGCAGCAAATCTGCTGCAGGCCAGTTCCGGCTTTCACCATATAGTTTAAATACCGGAATACTGGCATTCAGATTCATTACGTCCTCTTTTTAAGCATAAGATCCACAGACTAATAGTGAATAAGTGTAGTTTATTCAACGGGCTCGAACGGTAAACCGACGTAGTTTTCGGCGATAGTCGTCAATCCGGCGCGTGAGGTCAGATAATACTCACGATCTGCCTGCTGCATTTTGCGGTCAAACGCATTCATTCCTGTAAAATCATGCAGGAGATTAGTCATAAACCAGCTAAAACGCTCACCTTTCCACACCCTGCGCAACGCCATAGGTGAATAGGTTTCCAGCAAATCGGTTCGCCCTTCGTGGTACACCTTACATAAGATCCGGAACAGATAATTCACATCAGAGGCGGCCAGGTTTAGCCCTTTGGCTCCGGTTGGCGGTACGATGTGCGCTGCATCTCCCACCAGGAAAAGGTTGCCATACTGCATCGGTTCAACCACAAAACTGCGTAACGGCGCGATGCTCTTCTCGAGTGAGTGACCAGTCACTAACTTATCCGCCAATTCTTTTGGCAACCGCTGTTTAAGCTCATCCCAGAAGCGTTCGTCCGGCCAGGCGTCAACGCTATCGATTAAAGGAACCTGCAAATAGTAGCGACTTCTGGTTAGTGAGCGCTGACTACACAACACAAATCCGCGTTGATGATGGGCATAAATCAGCTCGTGATTTACTGGTGGCGTGTCAGATAACAAGCCGAGCCAGCCGAAGGGATAAACCCGTTCATACTCGCGAGTAATCTCTGCCGGAATCGCTTTACGTGAAACACCATGAAAACCATCACATCCGGCAATGTAATCGCAATCAATGCGGTAGGTTTCGCCCTGCTTTTCAAAAGTGACATACGGCGAATCACTTTTCACATCAAACAATTGTACATTGCTGACACCGTACATCGTCGGCGCTGAGGTTTTGCGGCGTGCGTCCATCAAATCACGCGTCACTTCGGTCTGGCCGTACACCATCACCGTTTTGCCACCGGTCAGCTCTTTTAGCGCAACCGGAATACGTTTTCCATCTACCAAAAACTCCACGCCTTCATGGACCAGCCCTTCGGCATCCATTCTTTCACTGACCCCGGCTTCACGCAGCAAATCTACGGTGCCATTTTCCAGGATACCCGCCCGAATTCGCCCCTGTACGTGCTCCGGGGTTTGTCTTTCTAACACCACATTGCTAATACCTGCATTGTGCAGCAATTGCCCCAACAACAAACCCGACGGGCCAGCACCGATTATCACGACCTGAGTTTTCATAAGATATGCTCTCTAATAAAACGTTACATGAATGTTGTTTTTATGTTTAACAAATGCTCATTCGTGCATTTTTAGCGTCCACAGAGAGAAAAAGAAGGCCAATATCTGTCTAAAACGTGCACTTTTCGAAAGTCTCACTCAAAGTGCGGACAAGCTCATATTTCGCCGAAAAAGTGTGCGAAATGCGTTATTACGCTAAATGTTGATCTGGTGCGCCTGAGTACAGGGGTCGGCATATGTTAAAAATGGGGGATGTTAAAATTTCAGCGACCGCCGTCGCTTTTCATCTTACATAGGCCAGGCATGTCGACAGATGTCAACCCGCAGCGCGAAGTCACCCGCCTCTGCATTCAATGTGGGCTTTTCTTGTTGCAACACGGCGCCGAAAGCGCCCTTGTAGAAGAGCTTTCCAGTCGTTTAGGTGTGGCATTAGGGATGGACAGCGTTGAAAGCTCAATCTCAGCGAACGCCATCGTACTCAGCACCATCAAAGACAATCAGTGCCTCACGACGACACGCAAAAACAGCGACCGCGGCATCAATATGCATGTGGTGACGGAAGTGCAGCACATCGTGATCCTGGCCGAGCATAAGCTTTTGGATCATAAAGACGTTTTGAAGCGTTTTGAGCACATTAAACCCTTGCGCTATCCCCGCTGGTTAGTAGTGCTGATGGTCGGTCTTTCCTGCGGCTGTTTCTGTAAGCTCAATAGCGGCGGTTGGGATGGTGCAATGGTTGCTTTCCTTGCCAGTTCGGTGGCGATGTATGTGCGCCTGGTGCTCACATCACACCACCTGCATCCGCAAATTAACTTCTGCATCACGGCGTTTGTCGCCACCACGATTTCTGGCCTGCTGATTGCCAAAGGCCCGTTCGCCATGACCTCAAATATTGCGATGGCCGCAAGCGTCTTGTTGCTGGTTCCTGGATTTCCGCTGATTAACGCCGTCGCCGATATGTTTAAAGGCCACGTCAATACTGGCCTTGCCAGATGGGCGATGGCTAGCCTGCTTACGCTCGCCACGTGTATTGGAGTGGTGATGGCGATGTCACTGTGGGGGTTAAAAGGATGGGAGTAATCGACTTTTTACTGGCGCTGCTTCAGGACATGACGCTGGCCGCCATTCCCGCCGCAGGTTTTGCCCTGGTGTTTAACGTCCCACAGCGTGCCTTACCTTATTGCGCACTGCTGGGTGCCATTGGCCACGGTTCGAGAATGGCGATGATGACGGCGGGCATGAACATTGAATGGAGCACGTTTATCGCTTCACTTCTGGTGGGCAGCATCGGTATTCAGTGGTCGCGCTGGTATCTCGCCCATCCTAAAGTCTTTACCGTGGCGGCGGTTATTCCGATGTTCCCTGGCATTTCTGCCTACACCGCCATGATTTCAGCCGTGAAACTGAGCCACTTTGGTTACACCGAAGACTTGATGATTCAACTGCTCACCAACTTCCTGAAGGCGTCGTTTATCGTCGGAGCATTATCGATTGGCTTATCCATTCCAGGCCTGTGGCTGTACCGTAAACGCCCGCGAGTGTGATGTGTTGCAGGGCTTCGCTAACTCATCAGTGCTTTGCCCACGCAAACTTGTTTTAATGTCATCTGGCCTGGGCGATACCAGCGGCCTGATGACATTAAGGAGCCTTGCGTGGAAACCCACGAAATTTATCTTCCTGAGCGTTTTGATGACGCCAGTTTGAAAGAAAAGATTTTCTTCAGCGCCATTAGTTTGTTCGCTGAATTTGGCCTTAACGGCGCACGCATGGAGCAAATTGCCGAGAAAGCCAACACCACCAAACGGATGGTGGTTTATCACTTCAAAAGCAAAGAGCTGCTTTACGTTCAGGTGCTGGAATATGTTTACACCCAAATTCGCAGCTGTGAGCGCCAGCTTAATCTCACTGACCAGCCGCCAGTCGAAGCGATGGTGGAACTGGTGGAATGGACCTTTGATTTCCACGTCACTCACCCCGATTTCATTCGGATCATCTGCATGGAGAACATGCAGCGTGGGCGCTTTGTGAAAGAGTCGGCTTACTTACGCGAGATAAACCGCAGTGCGCTGGAATTACTGCAAGATGTGCTTTCCCGAGGCCAGGATAAACAGCTATTCAGCAGGCTCGTCACCGCTAAAGACGTCCACCGCCTGATCAGTAGTTTTTGTTTCTACCACGTCGCAAACAGCTACACATTTTCGAATTTCTTTGAAGATGGTTCAGAACCGGTTGATAGCACAGCACATTACCGTGAAATGGCGGTAAAAGTGGTGCTGCGTTATATCGGGCCATAAACATAAATCTCTACCCTAAATAATTCGAGTTGCAGCCAACGCACCTGCAGCTTGAATTATAACGGGTAAATCTGGAAGCTTTAGGAAATCTCCTGGCACCCATCACCCTACAGATAGCGGTATACTCGTCGAAAATTCTCCTGCGATGCAGGTTAACGAAAAGAGTATAAAAATGATGAAAGCAAGCAATCGGGTTCTCTGTGCACTGGCGTTGGCAACATTCGTATTTGCAGGCCAGGCGATGGCGTCAAGCTGGCAGGATCAACTCTCCAGTGCTGCGAGTGAATTAAGCAAAACCACCACCAGCAATACTGCAACACCTGCGACCACCGCAACCACAGGCAACTCACTTTCCTCACTAACCAGCCTGCTCGGCGGCGGCACTCAAGCCCTGAGCGCCAACAGCATGACTAACGCGGCGGGCATTTTGCAGTACTGCATGAAAAACAAACTGGTTTCAGCCACCAACACCGACAACGTGAAAAGCGAGCTGCTCGATAAACTGGGTCTTGATAGCGGCAAGAAAGAAACTCAGCCACAGGATTACACACAAGGCTTGATGGGGATGCTCAATACCGGCAAAGGCCAGCAACTGAATCTGGACACTATTGGCAGTTCGCCGATAGCAGAAAAAGTAAAAACTCAGGCCTGTGATTTTGTCCTCAAGCAGGGCATGAGCTACCTTTCCTAAGTTGAATTACCGCCCTGCGAACAGCGACTGTAGGGCGGATCATCAATACTCACTCCTTAACATTAATCTCCAGCACGGCATACACCCCATCGCTGGGTAACGTCACGGTGACGTTTTGCAGATTGATTCCGGCGGCCAGAATAATCTCCCTAAGCTCAAACAGCGTGCGCGGATAAATCGTGGTCCAGCCGACACAACGCAGCGCAAAGTCAATTTGCGGGCTGGTTTTCAGCATATTAGAAATAATCAGCACGCCTCCGGGTTTCACCAGGCGCAGCGCATGGCGAATGAAATGCACCGCTTCGGCCTGCGAGAAATATTCGAAAATACCCAGCCCGTCGACCAGCTCCGCTGACTCCTCGCCCAGTTCCTGAACCAGCTTGTCACTGGCAATCATCCGGTCGAACAAATTGCGCATTAACAGCGAAAAATGGTGGCCTTCAACCAACCCATATTGTGTCGCCAGCCCGCGGGCAAACTTCAGCGATTGCCTGTCATGGTCAACCAGCAACAACGTGAATTTCTGCGCCTTTAATTTTGCCCCGCGCAAAGTCTTTAAAACCGGCACCGCCGCGCCGCAAGCGAGGCTTATCCAGTTTCCTGAAACGCGGTCGTTGAGATGAATATCGGCAATGGCCGCCATCACTTTGGCGCGCGAGCGAATCCCCCGTGCATCGTTGGCGTGAATAAACCATGGCCGACTATTGAGATCCATCTCCCCGCCGCTGATCAGCCGCTCGGCAAGCGGGTGCTGCACCGCCCACAGCGCAAGTGCCGTCGGCACCAGTTGGCAACGCCACTCCGCGAGCGCGGGGCGATTATGAAAGGCAAATTCTGAGTGTTTGTTCCGGCACCTAATCTGGCGTATTCCCAGGTTGTCTAAAATGATTTCCGGGGCTTCCAAAGAAGGGTCTGATGCTAGCTGTTGATTGATGTCATCGATCTGCTCTGATACCTGATCCTTCATCGGCCAGTCATCACTGATGTCGCTGCAAGTGATGTGTTTAATGGCAAGATCCGCAGGCACCGATCCTGGGATCACTGAGAGAAAAGGTTGCCAGGACATGTAAAACCTCTGCAGACGTTTTCTTTCAGTCTAGAAAATCCTCCGTGATTGACCGTCAGCAGAAAGTTGTAATTTGCAGGCTGGATTACCGCTTGAAAAGTACCTCCTCACCGCGCATGACGCAGGGTGAGGAGCAAAAGCTAGCGTAAAAATGACTCGGTCAATTTAACCCAGTAAGTCGCGCCACCTGAAATACAGGCATCGTTAAATTGATAGAGCGGATGGTGAACCGAGTAATCATTGTTGCCCGTTGCCGTCCCCAACCATAAATAGCAGCCAGGGACTTCTTCCAACATAAATGAAAAGTCCTCGCTGCCCATGGCACTTTTCACCTGCGCAGGATCGGCGACTTTATCGGAGCCAAAAACATCGCGCGCAACTTGCAACGCAAACTCGGTCTGCTGAGGATCATTCACCGTCACCGGATAACCAAAATCCACGGCGATCGTTGCTTTCACGCCAAAGCTTTCGGCCTGAGCATGAACTAATTTCTGAATGCGCTGTTTCACCGCATCACGCACATCCGATTTGAAAGTACGCATATTGAGCTTGAGTACCGCGCTGTGCGGGATGATGTTGTGCGTGGTGCCGCTTTGCAGGCTTCCCACTGTGACCACGGCAGAATCCTGCGGATCAACATTGCGCGAAACAATCGTTTGCAGCGCCATAACGATCGACGCCCCGGCAACGGTCGGATCAATACAGTGCTCCGGCATCGATCCATGTCCGCCCTTTCCTTCGAGCGTCACGGTCATGCTGTCTGAGGAAGCCATCAACGCGCCTGGTTTGGTGGCGATCTCACCTGCTGGCAGCAAAGGGAAATTGTGCAAACCGAACACCGCATCACACGGAAACAGCTTGAATAAGCCGTCATCAATCATCCGTTTGGCACCGCCAATCGTCTCTTCTGACGGCTGGAAAATCAGATGGAGCGTGCCGCTAAACGGGCGATGTTCTGCCAGATAACGCGCGGCTGACAGCAAAATAGCGCAATGCCCGTCGTGCCCGCAGGCGTGCATTTTCCCCTCAACCACACTCGCCCACGGCAGCCCGGTTTGTTCCTGCATCGGCAAGGCGTCCATATCAGCGCGGATGCCCAGGCGCTTGCCGCCACTACCCACTTTCAACGTGCCAACAACCCCTGTGCCACCTAGCCCACGGTGAACTTCATAGCCCCAGCCCGTCAGCAATTCGGCAATACGGTCGCTGGTACGGAACTCCTCAAAACCTAGCTCCGGGTGTTGATGGAAATCGCGACGAATGGCAATCATCTCTTCTTCGTAATCGAGAATTTCTTTAATCAGCATAGGGTTATTCCTTTTTATTCATCACAGAAAGTTTTGCGTTCGTGCCAGGCCAGCAACGCGGCAAAAGTCACCACCGCGCAGAACATCAAATACCATGCCGGAGCCATCGGTTGGCCGGTGACTTTCAACAACCAGGTCACTATCAATTGTGCGAAGCCACCAAACAGCGTAACGCCAATGGCATAAACCATCGCCATACCTGAGGCACGAACCGCTTTTGGAAACGCTTCAAGGATCAACAAGAAAAATGCAGCCGAGCTGATGTTTGCCAGTATCTGATCGATAGCAATCAGCAGCAGGGTGACGCCCAGCGGAGCGCCATGCAGAATTGTCGCGAAGATCGGCCAAATCAGGGCAAATGATCCCACTGCGCAGCCAATCAGGATCGGTTTACGCCGTGGCAATTTGTCCGCCAGTTTACCGCCGAAGAAAGGCACCAGCAGCGTTAGAGCCGCCGCGGTCAAACTCACCCACCATGAGGTGCTGGCTGGCATATGCAGCGTGTTAACCATATACGCTGGCATGTAATAGATGATGATGTAAAAAGTCGTGGTGCCTTTCATCACCAGTAAAATGCCCAGTAATAGAGCGCGGCGATGTTCACGCCACAGCGTTAATGCTGGGTTTTCTGCACTCACCGCAGGCGTCACGGTGTGCGTTTCTTCAAGCTGGCGACGGATGTATAAACCAATCGGCATGATCGCAAGGCCAACAATAAACGGGATACGCCAGCCCCAGTCATACAACTGCTGTTCGCTCAGAATATGGCTCAGGCCCGCGCCCATTGCCGCACCAAAAAGTGCCGCGCCGCCCTGGCTGGTCATCTGCCAGCTCACTCGCGCACCGCGGCGAGATTTATCACCGGCTTCCATCAACCACGAGGTTGCCGCCCCCACTTCACCACCTGCTGAAAAGCCCTGCAACATGCGCCCGGCCACCAGCACCACGGGCGCCATAATCCCGGCTTGCTGATAAGTGGGCGCAAAAGCCACCATCATCACCCCTAAAGACATCAGCCCCAGTATCAGCGTCATGGCCGCTTTGCGCCCATGTTTATCGGCATAGCTCCCAAGCACCATGCTGCCTAGCGGGCGCATCACAAACCCCACGCCAAATGTCGCCACCGCTAACAACAACGAGGTGTATTCATTGGAGCTGGGGAAAAACAGATGCCCAATAATCACCGAGAAAAAACTGTAAACCGCAAAATCGTAAATCTCGAGGCCGTTGCCAATCGTCACCGCCACCAATGACTTAAAGTTGGCACGTTCCGGAACCAACGCCACATCTACGGGAAGCGAGGCGGAGATCCCGGCATCTAACTGGGCATAGCTGACACGCTGTTTCATGCTCACGTCCTCTTTTGTTATTCAGATGTAAACAAACTGGGCTGGATTTAACTATCTGCATAAAAAAAGAACATTACAATCATAAAAATTAGTTATGCCTTTGGTTATCTTGTTTGTATTGTTAGAGAGCAAAATTTGCACCACGGTGGTGGCTCAGGCGGGACGGAAAATTGAAAATCAAACTAAATCAGTTAGATATTTTGTTAGAGGTTGCCGCGCAAGGCAGCATTGGCAAAGCGGCGAAAGCATTACACCTCACACAACCGGCCATTTCGAAAACCATTCAGGAGATGGAAGCGGAAATCGGCATGCCGATTCTGCAACGCTCATCACGCGGCGTAACGTTAAATGAGTATGGGCAAGTTCTGCTGCGCCATGCGCGCGACATCGACCGCTCGCTGCACCAGGCGCGTGACGAAATCGACAATCTGCTCGGCAAAGCGATGCGCCAGTTACGAGTGGGGTTTACCTCTGCTGCATCCTACGGGCCATTTACCCACACGTTGATTCAATTTCAGGCACGTTTCCCCGGCGTGAAACTGATCGTGATGGAAGGCAGACCGCAACAAATTCACGATGCGCTGGAGAACCAACGCCTGGATATTGCCGTCATCACCAGCGCCAGCAATGCGGTGCAAAACGGTATGTATCACGAAACGCTGTATGCGCTGAGCAACACGATTATTGCCGGAAACCAACATCCCGTCACCCATACAACCTCGCTGAAAAACCTGATGGATTACCCGTGGCTGGACTGGGATGAACCTGGTGAACACTCGATTTTAGGCCAGGTTTTCCGGCGTTATAACCTGCCGCTGCCGCAAAATATTATCCACTGCTCATCGCCGTGGATCATGGCGCGCATGATGGAACAAACCAATATGGTCAGCATGTGGACGTCAGTGCGTTTGCGCTTCCCTGGCTACAGTTCAAACTTGCGCCCGCTGGTACTGCGCGAAGTGCTTCCAGCCAGCAATATCAGCATTCTGTGCCCGAATATCGGCCGTCTTTCCAGTGCCGGACACACTTTTATGGAAATGCTAAGAATTAACACCCGCGACTGGTTACAAGACAGCGATGCTCTGGAGATGGTGGTGCGGGTTTAGAATGTGTGAAGGCGGCCCGGCGGTTGAAACCGGGCCGTAAAACGGGGCTTGTTAGCTTAAATCAGCGCCATTGCTGGCGATCACTTTCTTATACCACCAGAACGACTTTTTACGTGTACGTGCCAATGTGCCGTTGCCCTGGTCGTCACGATCAACGTAGATGAAACCATAACGCTTGCTCATTTCACCGGTTGATGCGGAGACCAAATCAATGCAGCCCCACGAGGTGTAGCCGATAACCGGGATACCATCTTCAATAGCATCGCCCATCGCTTTGATGTGCTCACGCAGGTAGTCGATGCGGTAGTCATCGTTGATTTCGCCCTGCGCATTAACTTCATCTTTCGCACCCAGGCCATTTTCTACCAGGAAAAGTGGCTTCTGATAGCGGTCGTACATCATGTTCATGGTGATGCGCAGGCCAAGCGGGTCAATGCCCCAGCCCCATTCGCTCGCCTGAATGTACGGGTTCTTCAGTGACTTAACGATGTTTGCCGCGTTGCTGTTGAGCTCGTTCATCTCACCGGAAGCACAACGTGAGGCGTAGTAGCTGAATGAGACAAAATCGACGGTATTCTTGAGGATTTCGTCGTCGCCTGGCAGCACTTCAAGCTCAAAGCCTTTCTCGCGGAACAGACGTTTGGAGTACGACGGATAAGCACCACGTGCCTGCACATCAATAAAGAACAGGTTCTCACGATCCTTTTCCAGCGCTGCCCACACGTCTTCCGGTTTGCAAGAATACGGATAGAAATTCCCACCCGCCAACATACAGCCGACCTGGTTATCAGGGTTAACTTCGTGAGCAATTTTGGTCACTAACGCACTGGCGATCAGTTCATGGTGCGCCGCCTGGTATTTCACTTGTTCTTTGTTATCGCCTTCTTCAAATACCAGACCCGCACCGGAGAATGGAGCGTGAAGTAAAATATTGATTTCGTTGAAGGTCAGCCAGTATTTCACCAGGCCGTCAAAGGCTTCAAAACAGGTACGCGCGTAATGGGTGAAAAACTCCACCATTTTGCGGCTGCGCCACGAACCATATTCCTGCACCAAATACATCGGCACATCAAAGTGGCACAGCGTGACCAGTGGTTCGATATTGTGTTTTTTGCACTCGGCAAACAGATCACGGTAAAACGCGATCCCTTCCGCATTAGGTTCTTTCTCATCGCCCCGCGGGAAGATACGGCTCCAGGCAATCGAGGTACGGAAAACGGTAAAACCCATCTCAGCCATCAGCGCAATATCATCTTTGTAGCGATGGTAAAAATCGATCGCTTCATGGCTCGGGTAAAATTCGTCATCACGCAGTGAAAAACGTTTTTCTAAACCGAGTTTCACCGCCAGACGATGCTCACCGTGCGGAATGGTATCGACGGTTGAAAGCCCTTTTCCGCCTGCGAGGTAGGCACCTTCAGCCTGGTTCGCAGCAATAGCACCGCCCCATAAAAAGTCATCAGGAAAAATGGATGCTGACATAAAGTCCCTCTTCTAATTTAGTTAGCGTTTACAGCATGTTGCGGTGCAACAACGGCGTTTGGCTGGATTGGCTCTTTCTCGTGACTTTGCTCAACGGGAATGTCTTCAAAGCCCAGGATTAACGTCAGGACGAAAGAGAGCACCACGGCCAGAATCATCACGCCAAACACCCAAGCGATGCTCATCGGATTAGCTGGATCAAAGAACTGCACACTGGTGAACAGGCCCGGAGATGCCATGGAATGGCTGGCCAACCCACCGATTCCTGCGACCGCGCCGCAGACAAAACCACTGATTAATGCCGCAATCAGCGGGCGTTTCAAACGTACCGCCACACCGTAAAGTGCCGGTTCCGAAATCCCCGCCACAATGGCCGATGCCGCCGCAGCCAGCGCAGTCTGGCGCAGTTCAGGGTTTTTCGTTTTCCATGCGACTGCCAGAGATGAACCACCGAGCGACAAGTTAGCACCAATTTCTGATGGCATAACCATGCCTTCTTTACCCGTTTCGGCAATGGTCTGAATGATAGACGGTGTGAATACTCGGTGCATACCGGTCATCACCAGCAGCGGCCACAGTGCGCCCATAATCGCCACGGACAACCAGCCCAGGTAGCTATGAACGGTGTAAACCAGTGCGGAAATTCCGGTACCAATCCAGATACCCAGCGGGCCAATCAACATGATGGCAATCGGTGCGGAAATCAGCACAATCAGCATCGGTTTGAGGAAGTTTTTCGTCACCGCTGGGGTGATGCGGTCAACCCATTTTTCGATATACGAAAGAATCCAGGTCATGCACAGCGCAGGAATGACGGTGTAGGTATATTTCACCGCAGTGACCGACATCCCCATAAATTCAACGTGTTGGCCTTGTGCCGCTTTCGCCATCAGGTCAACAAAATTTGGGTGAACCAGCACACCGGCAATAGCAATTGCCAGCGACATATTGGTTTTGAATTTTACCGCCGCCGATGCCGCAACCATGATTGGCAGGAAGAAGAATGCGCCGTCGCCAATCACATTGAGGATGATAAGCGTTGAGGAGCCTTTGCCGAAGACGCCGGTCATATCCAGAATCATCGCCAGCAGTTTTACCATTGAGCCGCCGATAATCGCCGGAATCAACGGTGACATAGTGCCAATCAGCGCATCCAAAATCCCGGCACCAATACGTTTGAGCGTAATTTTGCTTTTGCCCGGAGCGGGTTGCGCGGGCTGCATCCCTTCCGGCAGCAGTTTCAGCACTTCAGCGTAAGCTTGTGAAACGGTGTTGCCAATGATCACCTGGCACTGATTTTCGCTACGCACGACGCCCATCACGCCACTAATAGCTTTTAACTTTGCGGTATCGACCCGGCTATCGTCGTTGAGGACAAAACGCAAACGGGTCATACAGTGAGTCACCGCGCCGACGTTGCCCGCGCCACCTATTGCGTCGACTATCGACTGAGATACTGCCGCATA
>NZ_JAHWLU010000131.1:0-12992 GCF_022134725.1 Buttiauxella sp. S19-1 | reverse complement strand
CGCTTAGTTTCCTAAGCGGGCTTCTTAAATTTGGCTCCTCTGACTGGACTCGAACCAGTGACATACGGATTAACAGTCCGCCGTTCTACCGACTGAACTACAGAGGAATCGGTTAACGGGGCGCATAGTAACGAGCGGCCGCAGGGTTGTCAAAGGCTGTTTAGATGAAACATGATTGATTGCTGGTTTAATCAGCAAAAAGAAGAAAAGAGCCGCAAAAACACGGCTCTTTGGCGTTTTTACAGGCGTTGCGTTCTGACTGGCGCAGTGGCTTCAATCAACCATGGTCGCGCTTCGCCAGAAACCAGTGGCGATAATGTTTCGCGTACTTGCTGATGGTACTCATCAAGCCAGGCAATCTCTTGCTCGTTCAGCAGTGACAAGTCAACCGCGCTTAAATCTATTGGGATAAGCGTTAGCGAGGCGAACTGACAGAAACCCGGACGTGAAGCGATGACTTCAACCTGGTTCTCAATGCGAATGCCGTGACTTCCTGCGAGGTAATATCCCGGTTCGATGGTCAGAACATTACCCGGCAACATTGGCCATGGGTTCACTTTCTTCGCCATACGATGCGGGTTTTCGTGAATCAGCATGCAGTGGCCGACACCGTGACCGGTACCGTGGTCATAATCCAGACCCAGTTCCCACAATGGACGACGTGCAAACGCATCGATTTGGTGCCCCTGGGTGCCTTGCGGGAATTGCAGTGTAATCAGCGACAGGAACCCTTTTAACACCGCGGTGTAATGCAGGCGGCGTTGAGCGTCCAGTTGCCCAAAGTTCATGGTCCGCGTGGCATCCGTGGTGCCGTTGTAATACTGGCCGCCGGAATCGTTGAGATAAAACTCTTTACTGGTGATCGCAAAGTTGGTTTCCGGCGCACTGTGGTAGTGGCACATTGCCGCGTTACTCGCAGACGCGGAAATAGTGCCAAAACTTTGCTCCCAGAAGTTGTTACATTCCTGACGGAAAGCGAGTTGCTTTTCCTGGGCTTCAAGTTCGGTAATCGGCTTACCTGCCGCTTCACGCAACGGGACTTCATGGCTCAGCCAGGCGAGGAAATTCACCCATGCTGCGCCATCTTGCACGTGGCTTGCACGGAAGCCCTCCAGCTCAGTGCTGTTTTTGTTCGCTTTCATCAGCGTAACAGGATCCGCCTGCCACTTGATTTCCCCGCCACCTTGTTCAACCGCAAAGCGCACGGCAACCCCGGCATTGTCACCATCGAGCAAGAAGCGTTTTCCCGCCGCAAGCTGCGCACAACGCGCGAGAAACGCATCAGCAGGGTGGATCTTAAGCGAGCCGAGCAAGGTGTTATCAAGCTTTGGCAGTTTGGCTTCATCAACAAACCATTCCACGTCACCGTCATTTTTGACCAAAGCAAAAGAGAGGGGGACTGGGCTCATGGAAATATCGGAACCGCGAACATTAAGCAGCCAGGCGATGTTGTCTGGCAAAGTCAGGGCCAGATAGTCCACGCCCTCACGCTTCAAGGCTTCTGCAACGCGCGCGCGTTTTGATGCGGTGGATTCACCGCTAATGTCATCCGGCATGTGGTGAATAACCCCGCGAGGTGCCGCCGGGCGATTTGTCCAGATGTCGTTAATCGGATCATCATTGACGGCAACCAGATCACAACCGCTGGTACGCAGTTGTTCATATTGGCTGTTTACGAACAGCATCGGCTCAAACGCGATGCGTTTACCAGCAGGCAGATTCTCGTGTATCCAGAGGTGGATTGGTTCGTCGTGCAGGTGATGAATTTCAAACTCGCTGAGGTTGACTTGCTGACGCGCCTGAACCTGGTAGCGCCCGTCAACAAACAGTAGCGCGCGGTCGGCTAAAATCAGAGCCAGGCCCGCTGAGCCATCAAAACCACTGATAAATTCAAGCTTGGTGTCATAGGGGGCACAGTACTCACTTTGATGCGCATCGGCTCGAGGGATAAGCATGCCATCAAGTTCACGTTCTTTTAGCAGGCTGCGTAACGCAGCCAGAGGTGATGTGGGTTGCATTATTTTTCTCTTATCGGAAAGGTGGCTCATTAAATGTTCTTAATTTGCGCGAGTGCAGGCGTTCACCTTCAGCTCGCAGCAGGTCAATGGCGCAGATGCCAATTTGCAAATGCTCCGAAATTGCCCCTTCATAGAAGCGGTTTGCCTGACCGGGCAGCTTTATTTCACCGTGCAGCGGTTTATCGGATACGCACAGCAAAGTGCCATATGGCACGCGGAAGCGATAACCTTGCGCGGCGATGGTGGCACTTTCCATATCAATTGCCACCGCGCGGCTCAGGTTGAAACGCAGGGCTGAAGCCGAATAACGCAGTTCCCAGTTACGATCGTCAGTTGTGACGACAGTTCCGGTACGCAAGCGCTGTTTAACTTCCTCGCCCGGCATGCCACTGACCAGTTTAGTCGCGTCGTACAAAGCGCGCTGAACTTCGGCGATACTTGGAATCGGAATGTCCGGCGGCAGCACGGCATCCAGCACATGATCGTCGCGCAGATAAGCGTGAGCCAGCACATAGTCGCCAATCGACTGGCTTTCACGCAGACCACCGCAGTGGCCAATCATCAGCCAGGCCGCCGGACGTAATACCGCCAGATGGTCACAAATATTTTTGGCATTTGATGGCCCAACGCCAATGTTAATCAGCGTGATCCCGGTGCCGTTGGCATCAATCAAATGCCAGGCTGGCATTTGATGTTTTTTCCAGGCGAGATCGGAAATGGCTTCTTCAGGAGCCTGGCTATCGGCGGTTAACCACACGCCACCGGCACAAGACAGCGCAACATAAGGACTTTCCGGGTCAAGAATTTGCTGGCAGCCCCAGCGTACAAACTCATCGACATAACGGGTGTAGTTGGTAAACAACACGAAGGGCTGGAAGTGCTCAACCGGCGTACCGGTGTAATGGCGCAGGCGAGCGAGCGAGAAATCCACACGACGCGCGTCAAAATGGGAAAGCGGGTAGTACTCAGTCGGGTGGAACAGGCCATCCGCTGTTTCATCGCCAATTTGTGCCAATTCAGTGGTTGGGAAATGGCGTGGTAAACCGGCACTCATCGAACGGTCGAGCGACAAACTCGAACCATCAATCACATACGGATACGGGATTTCATGCAGCGATAAACCGACTTCAATCTGCGCACCATAATCTTCATAAAGTAGTGTTAATTGTTCGGCGAGATAATGGCGAAACAGTGCAGGGCGGGTAACGGTGGTGGTATAGCTGCCGGAATGAGTGAAGCGAGCATAGGCGCGTGTTTTGTTGGGGTGTTTGATGGTGCCATCCCAACTGACGCGTAACTCCGGGTAGACAAATAATCCTGCGGCACGCTTTTGTATTTCGGGTAAGGTGCCGTTTTCAACGTACTGGGCAATGGCGTCACGCAATGCGTTGACCGAAGCATCGTACAGCTCCTCTAATTTATCGAGGGCCTGGTTCGGGGTAAGGACAGTGTCGGCTGTCTGATGCGTCATCTTATCTCCTTATCCTGCAGATTTACGCAGGGCTGTTTCGATAGTATGTCATCGGAGGGAGAGAACGGAAGGGGGCGGCAGAGCCTGTAAAGCAAAAAGCCTGCTTAAATTAGCAGGCTTCAGATTGCTGACAAAGGGTGACAAATGTGTTTTGTAGGGTGGATAAGCGTTAGCGTCATCCACCATTTACGCCCGTTGTGTCGGATGACGCTGCGCTTATCCGACCTACGAGGTTTCATAAGGATTTGTTTTTGTAGGGTGGATAAGCGCTAGCGTCATCCACCATTTACGCCCGTTGTGTCGGATGACGCTGCGCTTATCTGACCTACGAGGTTTCATAAGGATTTGTTTTTGTAGGGTGGATAAGCGCTAGCGTCATCCACCATTTACGCCGTTGTGTCGGATGACGCTGCGCTTATCTGACCTACGAGGTTTCATAAGGATTTGTTTTTGTAGGGTGGATAAGCGTTAGCGTCACCCACCATTTTACGCCCGTTGCGTCGGATGACGCTGCGCTTATCCGACCTACGAGGTTTCATAAGGATTTGTTTTTGTAGGGTGGATAAGCGTTAGCGTCATCCACCATTTACGCCCGTTGTGTCGGATGACGCTTTGCTTATCCGACCTACGAGGTTTCATAAGGATTTGTTTTTGTAGGGTGGATAAGCGTTAGCGTCATCCACCATTTACGCCCGTTGTGTCGGATGACGCTGCGCTTATCCGACCTACGAGGTTTCATAAGGATTTGTTTTTGTAGGGTGGATAAGCGTTAGCGTCATCCACCATTTACGCCGTTGTGTCGGATGACGCTGCGCTTATCTGACCTATGAATAAGTTTGTCATCAGTCTCAAGCCGGTTTAAATTAGCAGGCTTTTGAATTACACCCGTTCGATTTTTGCCGGAAGCCCCTGTCTGACTGACGCTCCGGAAACCCAGTCCAGCCAGGTATTGGTGACCTTACGCGTTGGGTCAGCAAACCCTAAATCATTCAGGTTAACTCCCGCTTTTATCTGCGTATCCACCGCCATAGCTTCTCCGTCGAGATAATGTTGCGCGGCACCCATTTCCCGGTGCCCGTAACCGTGCTCAATGGCGATGACGCCAGGCATCACGCCGTGGAGCAAACTGATTTGTGCCTCAACGTGCCCGCCAGGTGTGGTGATGCGCGCAGTATCACCGTGGGTCAAACCGTAACGTTTACCGTCCTCAGGATTCAGCGCCACCAGGTTAGTGGGTTTGAGATGATGTAAGCGCGGGATCACCGTAGAGGCGCTGGCCATGGTATTAGATTTAAAAGAAATGAGCTTCAGTGGCCACTGCTGCACTGGGAATATGTCGTCTACTGAGCGCCCGTCAGACAACCGTGAAGGATACCAGGCCGGACAGCCGCTGTAGCGTTCACCGGTTATCGCATGGCGATGTGCAGCAACATCGGCATTCCAGATTTGCAGCGGTTTTTGCCAGACATTGCCCACACTGTTGTCGGCGCGCCCGCTGCTGTCCGGCGCAAAACGCCCGCCACGGGAATAGATGAACGCCACACGCTCCACTTCGTCCGGTTTTAGCGTCTGCTGAATCACTGGCAGAATTCGTCGCACGCCGCTTAACGTCACATCCTGATGATTCGCTGGCGTGACGGGCGCTTTGCCCATATATGCGATATTGGCGGCAATGCGCAGATAGTAATCTTCCGCGCGATTGAGCGGGTAGCTGTTGCCTTGCACATCGGTAATCGCATGGTCGCCAAAACCAGGCAGTTGCAGGCGCTTCGCTACGGCGATGCAGAAGGCTTCCATTGACACCGGTTGCCCGTCTGCGGTCTGGCTTGTTGCTGAAGCAACGATCGGCCAGCGGGCGGTGGTGGCTTTACTGGCAACCCCTGCCCACGGCGCACTAAATCCCCAGCTTTCGAAGTTATGGGTGTCCGGAACGATGTAGTCTGCCAGGGCAGTAGTTTCATTCATAAAGGCGTCAATGGCGATAAACAGCGGCAGGCGTTTAGGGTCTTTGAGCTTATCTTCCGCCACGGCCCGCAACCCCGGAATGCCGTAGAACGGGTTGGTCATATTGGAGATCCACGCTTTCAGTGGATAAGGGTAACCCTCCAGTGCGGAGGTAAGTAGTTCAGTCAGTTGCCCTGCCACAAACGGATACCACGGTGCTTTGGCAGGGAAGGGGGAAACCCCTGCGGCCACTTTATTGCGATACTCTTCTGAAGACTCATACGCCGTTTTGCTGCGCGCGATACTCAACCCTTGCGGTTTGACCTTACCTGGGAAGCTGTCCATGTTATAGCGCGGGCCATCGGTCGCACCGTTGAACTTCCCGCCGCCGACAAACACACCGCCTTCCAGACTAAGATTGCCGATCAGCGCGTTGAGCATCATGACCGCCCAGGCGTTGTAAAACCCGTTGCCTGCCATCATCCCGCCGTGGGCGATCACGGCGGCTTTGCGCCCGTGCTGGGTGAAAGCCTCCGCCAGCGCAGCAATTTTCCCCTCCGGCACGCCACACTGCTGGCTGTATTGCGTAAGCGTCAGTTTATTGGCCGACTCTTTTAGCAACTGGAAGCCACTTTTCACGGTGACGGCTTGTCCGTCCGCCAGCGTGACCTGTTGTGAGACAAACAATTGTGCGCGCTGGCAACGGCTGGCAGAAACCATCTGCTGGTTTTCGTTCATCACCACCGGTTCGTTTGCGCCATCCTCACTCAGATGCGCCAGCGTCAAATGCTGACCGGCAAGTTGCGGCAGTTCATCGCTGATCACCAGATGCGAGGCGTTGGTCCAGCTTTTTTCGCCGGCTTGCTGCATCGCTTGTGCGTCGGGGATGGCGAGATAGTCGGCGTTATAACGTTGTTTTTCGATAATCCAGCGAATCATGCCCATCGCCAACGCCGAATCACTGCCAGGAATAACCGGCAGCCAGTGGCCGCGATCGTCAGCCAGAACCGTGGTTAACGGCAGCGCCGGAGCAACCACAACATACTGAAAATTATCGCGCAGACGGGCGCTGGAAAGTTGCCGGGCCTGGCGCTTAAAAGGGTTGCCGGATTGCGCGGGAGATGTGCCGATAAACAGCGCGAATTCAACGTGATCCCAGTCAGGTTTAACATGCGAGTTCTTTTCAAGATCGCCCATCAGTGCACCGGAGCCTGCCCGGTAGGCAAGGCCGCAATAGGCACCGTGTGCACCGAAGTTTTTGCTGCCGAAACTGTTGAGCGCAAAACGGCGCAGGAAGGTATCGCGCCCGTCATCACTGGTATTGGTGACCAGTAACTGGTTGGTCTTCGGGCCAAACCCTGGATGCGCCGGGTCGATAAGCGTCGTTGGTGCATAAAGGGCGCGCAGACCTTCAACATTCCCCTCGCCAAACAGGTCGCCACCTTCCACGACTTCTTCAATCAGCTGTTCAAAACTGATGCGTTGCCATTTCCCCTCGCCACGTTTACCGACGCGTTTCATCGGTTCCAGAATACGCAGCGGGCTGTACAGGCCTTCCATCAAGGTCGCGCCACGTGCGCAAGCGGTGGAGCGGGAATCGAGGCCGCTTTCTCCGGCAAGTTGCGCCATCGCTTCTGCAAACGGCACGGCGGAATTGATGTGATGTTCATGGGATAACGGGTGGTAAGGGTTACCGGCAATGCGCAGTACTTTCCCCTTTTCGCAATCGACCCTCACCCGCACACCGCACTGCGTCCAGCAGCCGAAGCACTGCGTCATGGAGATCACCTGCTGCGGGTTTTGTTGCCATTGCGGTTGTGCGTGAGCCTCGGGAATGAGCGCATTTGCGAAGATGCGGTCGCGGGTTATCTTGCCGGAGGTTCCGTTTTGCAAGCCGTCAATCGCCCGCTTTGCGACATCCCGGTAACTCAGCCCAAAGGTTACCATTCCGCCCACGGCAAGGCCGACTTTAAGCCACTGACGACGGGTTAAATTAGCCATGTTGTATTCTCCTTGCGAATCCGTTCACGGTTTCACGGATAATAATGAGCAGCGCTATCCACAAACCAAAGGTACCGAGGATGGCAAGCCAGCCATCAGTCCCCGCGGGCTGGGTGTAAGGGGTAAATTGAGCGTTGAATTTCGGCACAGTTTGCACCTGAATCAGTAAGGTCCAGCGCATTAGCCAGCACAACGCCATGGCGCTTAACGCCTGCAAAATGCGTAACGGCATCGTTAGCGGCTGGAATAACGCCACACCACCAAGACCCAGCGAGATAAACCAAAGTACAGCCCAACCAGCTGCGTAGTGCCTGGCCGATGCAGACACCGTAAGCCAGTCGCGAATAGCTACGCCGGAGAGCGTGTCGCCGTTGACCCAAAACACCACGACGAAGGCAAGTCCACCTAAAGTCCAGAGCTGCCACAGAGCCAGTTTGCGCTGTAACGCCGGTTCACCGCGCAGCGACAGGATAAGCAGCGCGAAAAATGTATGAAAAGCACTGAGAAACATAGCCACCGGAAATGTATAGCTAAACCAGATGGGGCGCGCCTGTACGATAGAGACTTCACGTCCGGTATACAGCAGCAATCCTGCTGCGGTCAGTGCACTTGCCAGTGCCAGCCATTTGGTCGCCCGGTAGCTTTTTTTGGTAAAACGTTTGAGCTGCAACGCCAGAAACCATAAGCCTAAAAAAGCGGTGAACAGCGGCAAAAATAGTGCGCCCCATGGCATCCACGACCACGGCGTTGGATAAGCGTAGAAATGCCAGAAGCGGGCGGTTTGATGCAGATCCGCCGTAAGTGCCAGAGGCGCGGTGATGGCACAGGTTAAGGCAATCAGCAGCGTCAGGTTTTCCAGTTTTGCCGAATCGCTTTTACGCCAGTGAAGCACGCAGGCAAACAGAGCGGCACAGGCGGCAATGCCGATGAAAAAGAAGTACTGCACCGCCCAGGGAAGCCAGCTAATTTCCTGCGGCCGGGTAAGTACTTCTTCGACTAACAGAGAATGGGTCATTTAAACCTCCTGCCAGAGTGCGGGCTGAGCGCGCCCCATCAACGGGGTGGTGAACGTCTCGTCCAGACCTAAATAGAAAACATGGGGTTGGGTGCCGTTCTCCGGTTTCAATACTTTGATGGCTGCGTGGTGGGCGTGGAGCATCTGCGCGATGCGGCTATTTGGGTCTTGCAGGTCGCCGATAATACGTGCGCCACCAACGCAAGACTCCACACAGGCGGGGAGCAATCCGACCTCCAGTCTGTGGACGCAGAAGGTGCATTTATCGGCAGTTTGGGTTTCGTGATTGATAAAGCGTGCGTCATAGGGGCAAGCCTGAACGCAATAAGCGCAACCGACGCACCGTGTGTTGTCGACCACGACAATGCCGTCTTCCCGCTGGTATGTAGCCTGAACCGGGCAAACCGGCACGCAGGGAGGGTTATCGCAATGGTTACACAGGCGAGGAAGCAGCACGTTGGTGACGCTCTCCTCGCCTTCAACTTGCACCTGATATTGGTTTACATGGGTGCGAAATTCACCCTGTGGGGTCTGGTTTTCGATAGCGCAACTCACTGTGCAGGCCTGGCAACCAATACAGCGGCGCAAGTCGATAAGCATGGCATAACGGTGGCGTGCGGAACCTTCACGTCGCTCAGGAGAGAAGGGGAATTTTGCCTGAGCCAGTGGCACTAAAGAGGCTCCTGCACTCAGGATGCCCAGTTGCTGGAGAAACTGCCGTTTACTGCTGTCCATATTTTCTCCCGTCATGAAGCAACAACAAAACATTGGTCACGTCATTGTTCGGCTAGTGATGTATAAAAAATGTCTATGATTTACAGTGTAAAAATCAGGGAGTGGCGGCTCTATTGTGGTTAACCACATAACCAGCTTGTTGTTGATCTAAAACAATATAATCAACAGGGATAATTCGGTGATTGGGACACAGATGAGATGTCTGGCGTTATTCATGTCAGCCATCATGATGAGCGGTGTTGCGTGGGCGGAATCGTGGAACATTGGTGTTCTGGCGATGCGTGGAGAGGTGTTGACCCGCAGCCACTGGAAAGCGCTGGAAACCACGCTCAACCAACAACTTCCCGGCGAGGTGTTTCACATTCAACCGCTCGATCTGCATCAAATGCAGGAGGCTGTTAACCGTAAAACGGTACAGTTTGTGGTGACCAATCCGGCGCAGTTTGTGCAACTGAACAGCCATTCACCACTGCGTTGGCTGGCTTCTTTGCGTTCTGCTCGTGGTGGCAAAGCGGAGAGCAATGTTATCGGCAGTGTGATCCTCGCCCGTCGTGACAGCGGTATCGCCTCGGTACACGATCTGATTGGCAAAACGGTTGGCGCTATTGATGCGCAGGCTTTTGGCGGCTATTTACTGGGATATAAAGCGCTCGTTGATAGCGGTATCCGCCCGGAACGTGACCTGAATTTGCGCTTCACCGGTTTCCCAGCCGATGCTTTGCTCTATTTGTTACGCGAAAAAGCCATTCAGGCGGCGATCGTGCCGGTCTGCCTGCTGGAGAATATGGAGGAAGAGGGACTTATCCATAAGCAAGATTTTGTCGCGCTGTTAAGCCATTCGGCATCCATTTCCTGCTTAACCAGCACGCCGCTTTATCCCAACTGGTCTTTTGCCGCAATGCCGATGGTCAGTGATGAACTGGCGGATCGGGTCACGAAGGTTTTGCTTAATTCCCCAGAAAGCGCGTCTTTTCGTTGGGGGGCTCCGGCCTCGACCAACCAGGTCGAAACACTGTTGCAAGACATACGCCAGCATCCGCAACAGCGACGTTTGTGGCTGGATATCAAAAGCTGGTTGATTCAACATCAGCTGGCAATGGGCACCGTGGCGTTGGTCCTGCTACTGCTCACGCTAAATTACATCTGGGTGATGCTACTGGTACGGCGGCGTGGCCAGCAGCTAGAGCGCAATAATGTGCTGCTGCGTCAGCAGGATCAGGCGCTGGAAACGGCAAGACAAATGAGCGTGCTGGGAGAGATGACATCTGGTTTCGCCCACGAGCTGAATCAACCGCTCTCGGCCATTCGGCATTATGCCGAGGGATGCCTGATTCGCCTTGAGGCGCAGAATGAGCAACATCCACTGCAGGCGGCGCTGCAAGAAATTGACCGGCAGGCACAACGTGGAGCCGACACTTTGCGTAACCTGCGCCACTGGGTCAGCCAGGCGCAGGGTAACCCAGTGATGAGCGAGGAGTGGGGGCAAGTCAGCATTCGTGATGCGATGTTACATGTCTGGCGATTATTGCGCATGGAGCAGCATTTCCCGGCATTAACACTGCAAATGGAGGCCAATTCCGCACAGACTTTGCAGCTGCCGCCAATGCTGCTTGAACAAGTGCTGACCAACCTGACCCTGAATGCGGCTCAGGCGGGAGCCACAACGATCTGGTTAATGGTGGAAGATAAAGACAACGGCACGCGAATTACCCTACAAGATAATGCCGGAGGCATTGATGAGGCGTTACTGCGCCAGGCTTTCCAGCCTTTTATGACCACCCGCGACGAGGGAATGGGACTCGGACTGGTGATATGCCAGCGTTTAGTCCGCTATGGCCAGGGAGAGATCAGTATCCAGAATCAAAAAGCCGCGGATGGTCAGTTGGGTGTGGCGGTGGTGTTAGATTTTATGCGCAAGGAGGAATGAAACAGCAATGGCGATAATTCATCTGTTAGATGACGATATGGCAGTGACTCAAGCCTGTGCTTTTTTGCTTGAAAGCCTGGGATATGAAGTTCACTGCTGGCATGAAGGGGCAATGTTTTTTTCGCAGGCAGAGCTATACCAGACGGGGGTGCTGTTGCTGGATATGCGCATGCCGGTTATGGATGGCCAGGCCGTGCATGAGGAAATGTTGCGACGCGGCAGTACGCTGGCGGTGGTGTTCCTCACCGGCCATGGTGATGTTCCGATGGCGGTAGAACAAATGAAACGCGGTGCGGTCGATTTCCTGCAAAAGCCCGTATCGGCAAAGCCCCTTCAGTTGGCGCTGGAACATGCATTACTGGTTTCTGAGCAGACGTTTGAACGGCAAAAAATTGTCGCCTGTTATCAGCAACTGACACCTAAAGAGCGGGAGCTGGCGGGGTTGGTGGCAGATGGGTTAATCAACCGTGAGATTGCCAGCACCATGAATATTGCGGTACGCACGGTGGAAGTGCACCGCGCCAGGGTGATGGAAAAAATGCAGGCAGGCAGCCTGGCTGAACTGGTGAACCGACTGCAGCAGATACTGGACGACAGAAATGCAAAAAATTATCTGGTTTCCTGAGCGGGTTTGAGACTAATGATGACCCTTTTTCGTAGGCTGGATTAGCTCCGCGCATCATCAGTACATCAGGATGTGCCGGTTAGTGCTGCCGCTGGTCAAAGTACTCCGAGGCTGAAATAATGGAGAACGGTGATTGCTGAAAACGCCGCCTGAATTTCTTATATAAACCGAAAAACGTGACAAGTAATTTATTAATTAAAAGTAATCAAATGGAGAGTAATGGTGGGGATATTAGAAGGCTCTAAATCGCAGTGTCCACGCTTGGGAAATACTGTCGGCAGGATAGTTGCTGGTGCATTAATTTTAATGAGTTGTAGTCCTGTTTTCGCCCAACTGAAAGAAAGTGATATCGATACCCTGCTCACAACAGCACTCACTGAGACTCAAAATATACCTGCTAATGCTTGTGTAAGTATGCCTAATCCAGGCGTTAAACTTCCAGGGAATACTGAAACCGCTTCATTGATGTATCCGTCAGGGGATATCAGAAAAGATGTGGCTGCACTGATTGATGCTGGTTTAATCACAGTAAAGTTTAATTCTGGTGAGGGGGCGTCTGCATTGGCCGTTTTTAAGGCAAAAGCTGCTGGCACTGACTCATCAACATCCCCTAATGTTGCGTTAAGTTATGTAGAATTAACCCCGCTAGGGAACAAGTTTTATCGCTATGATGATCCTAAATCAGGTCATCTTCCTCAAGGACTCTACGGCGCAAACCGCTTTTGTGCACATATTCAGTACGGTGGCGTGGAGAAATATATGAAACCATTAAAGAACCCCTATGATGATAATCCTCATCTTGTTTCATGGGTTAATTTTAAATGGAAACTCGATCAACATAAAACACCGTGGCTGAATAATGCGGTACTAAAAGAACAGTTATCCATTTACAGTGATAAAGATTCATGGTCGCGTAGCGGAATTCTTATTGAGATGAATGACGATAAATGGGAATTAGGGAATGAACCCTATACCATTCGATGGTGAAGCGTTAAGACGTCTGGTTCGGTATGGCGTTCGTTAGCGACGTATTAACCCGTGCAATATTGAGTCTGGTCGTCTTTTCGTTTATACCGCAAGAATTCAGACAACTAAATAGTCATAAAAATTCGCATGAA
Source organism: Buttiauxella sp. S19-1 (assembly GCF_022134725.1). Lineage (NCBI taxonomy): Bacteria > Pseudomonadati > Pseudomonadota > Gammaproteobacteria > Enterobacterales > Enterobacteriaceae > Buttiauxella > Buttiauxella sp. S19-1. Next base: position 138 of record NZ_JAHWLU010000131.1, on the reverse strand, counting down.
GTCTAAAAGTAAAAAGCCCGCTTAGTTTCCTAAGCGGGCTTCTTAAATTTGGCTCCTCTGACTGGACTCGAACCAGTGACATACGGATTAACAGTCCGCCGTTCTACCGACTGAACTACAGAGGAATCGGTTAACGGG
>NZ_JAHWLU010000130.1:0-13002 GCF_022134725.1 Buttiauxella sp. S19-1 | reverse complement strand
TCGCTCAGATAATCTTTAAGTTGTGTGCTGTGAGTGGAAAATAAATTACGATCGAAGCGGGCCTGAGAGGCGCGTTGCAACGAAATGGGCGCAATGGCTTGGGCGAGATCCGCGACGCGAACATCCAGGGCTTGTAACAGCGAAGCGGTTTTCACAAAATGGCTCTCCAGTGTTGCAGGTGTTTAAATTTAAGGAATGAATGAAACGGACCATTTTAATCATCATCGGTTGGCTGGCGGTAGTCCTTGCGACGCTGGGTGTGGTGTTGCCTTTGCTGCCTACCACCCCATTTTTACTGCTGGCGGCCTGGTGCTTCGCCCGTTCATCGCCGCGCTTTCATCACTGGCTGCTGTATCGTTCGTGGTTTGGTAGTTACATTCGTCACTGGCAAGAACATCGTGCGCTACCACCGGGAGCGAAACCCAGAGCATTGATTTTTATTGTTATCACCTTTGCTGTCTCCCTTTATCTGGTCAACATTCTTTGGGTCAGACTACTCTTACTGATGATGATGTGCGCACTGCTGTTCTTTATGTGGCGCATGCCGGTCATTGACGAAAAGCAACAAAAGCCATAATCCGCATTTGCAGTGGTTGCAATTGTTGATGCCAGCCAGTAAATTCGACCGTTTTCGAGCACGGTATGACTGTTTAATAAGTAGTCTCGTGCTTTGTTAGAACCATGTTTTTAGCAGGCATTAATTATGACCGCGACTGCGCAGCAGCTTGAATATCTGAAAAACAGCATCAAAAGCATTCCAGACTACCCAAAGCCTGGGATCTTATTCCGTGACGTTACCAGCTTGCTTGAAGATCCGAAAGCCTACGCCACCAGCATTGAACTCTTAGTTTCACGCTTTAAAGATGCCGGTATCACCAAAGTGGTGGGCACTGAAGCGCGTGGTTTTCTGTTCGGCGCACCGGTTGCGCTGGAATTAGGCGTGGGTTTTGTGCCAGTACGCAAGCCAGGTAAACTGCCGCGTGAAACCATCGCTGAAAACTACGAACTGGAATACGGCACCGATCAACTGGAAATCCACGTTGATGCGATCCAGCCTGGTGACAAAGTTCTGGTGGTTGACGATCTGCTGGCAACCGGTGGCACCATTGAAGCGACCGTTAAGCTGATCCGTCGTCTGGGTGGTGAAGTGACCGACGCTGCGTTTATCATCAATCTGTTTGATATTGGTGGTGAGCAACGTCTGGAAAAAATGGGCGTGAAAAGCTACAGCCTCGTACTGTTCCCTGGCCACTGAGTCCTGCCTCCGTATTCCCCAAATTATACCCGTTAGCATTCGAGTTGCAGGTAGGCGGTAAGGACGAGACAAATTCGTCGGGAACGAATTTGACCAGCCGAAGGCTGGCCTCCGGTGAGAGACAGGAGTCTCTCATTAATCCCATGGAGCTTACTTGAGTAAGTGACTGGGATGAGCGTATGCAGCCAACACCCCTGCAGCTTGAAGGAGGATGGGTATAGAAGCCTCGCCCGATGGGTGAGGCTTATGTTAGCATTACCCCCTGAATTCACACCCGCGATGTAGAGCCTATCTCGAATGAGCTACCAGGTCTTAGCCCGCAAATGGCGGCCACAAACTTTTGCTGATGTTGTCGGCCAGCAACACGTGTTGACTGCGCTGGCTAATGGCTTATCCATGGGCCGAATCCACCACGCCTATCTCTTTTCAGGGACGCGCGGCGTGGGGAAAACGTCCATCGCTCGCTTGCTGGCGAAAGGGTTAAATTGTGAAACAGGCATTACCGCCACGCCTTGTGGTGTTTGCGATAACTGCCGCGAAATTGAGCAGGGGCGCTTTGTTGATCTCATTGAGATTGACGCCGCCTCGCGTACCAAAGTCGAAGACACCCGTGACTTGCTGGACAACGTTCAGTACGCACCGGCGCGTGGCCGCTTCAAAGTCTATTTAATCGATGAAGTCCACATGCTCTCTCGCCACAGCTTCAACGCCCTGTTGAAGACGCTGGAAGAGCCACCTTCGCATGTCAAATTCTTGCTGGCGACCACCGATCCACAAAAACTGCCGGTCACTATTCTTTCTCGCTGCCTGCAATTCCACCTGAAAGCGCTGGATGTCGAACAAATCCGCCATCAGCTGGAATACATTCTTGGCGAAGAAAAAGTCCCCAGCGAAACTCGCGCTTTGCAACTGTTGGCCCGTGCCGCAGATGGCAGCCTGCGTGATGCGCTAAGTCTTACCGACCAGGCAATTGCCAGCGGCGATGGGCAAGTGACCACTGCGGCTGTTAGCACCATGCTCGGCACGCTGGACGACGACCAGGCTCTGGCGCTGATAGAAGCGATGGTGCAGGCAGATGGCGAGCGCGTGATGAGCTTGCTTAACGATGCCGCAAGTCGCGGAATTGAGTGGGAAGCGTTGCTGGTGGAAATGCTCGGCTTGCTGCACCGTGTGGCGATGGTGCAATTGTCTCCTGCCGCATTGGGCAGCGACATGGCGGCCATCGAACAGCGTATGCGTGAGCTGGCGCGCGTGGTGCCTCCTGCTGAAGTACAACTTTATTACCAAACCTTGCTGATTGGTCGCAAAGAGCTTTCCTGGGCTCCCGACCGCCGCATGGGCATTGAGATGACACTGCTGCGCGCGCTGGCATTCCATCCGAGAAAACCTTTACCGGAACCAGAACAACCGCGTCAGGCTCCGAGTATTCCGGTCATCAACCCGGTTCCGGTTCGGCAACAAGCGTCACCTCCGCCACGGCAAAATGAAACCCCGTTGCCGGACACCACAAGCCAGGTGCTGCAAGCGCGAACACAGTTAATGCGCCAGCAGGGAGCCAACAAAGCAAAAAAGAGTGAGCCGGCAGCGCCAAATCAAGCGCGGCCGGCAAAGAGTACTGCCCTGGAACGTCTGGCATCAGTCACCGATCGTATCCAGTCCCGGCCCGCTGCGGTAACCGAAGAGAAAGTCGAGAAGCCGGAGGCGTATCGCTGGAAGTCGCAGAACGTTTCTGAGGTTGTCGAAGAGCCGGTTGCCACGCCAAAAGCATTAAAGCGCGCGATGGAGCATGAGAAAACACCAGAGCTCGCGTTGAAGCTGGCGCAGGAAGCCATTGAACGTGACAGTTGGGCGGCGGAAATTAGCCAACTGGTGCTACCAAAACTGGTGCAACAACTGGCGCTAAACGCCTGGAAAGAGCAGGATGGCAGCCGCGTTTGTTTGCACTTGCGCCCGGCATTACGCCATTTGAACTCACCGTCGGCACAGCAAACACTGTCTGACGCAATGAGTACTTTTAGCGGCGAAACTGTTGAGCTGACTATTATTGAAGATGATAATCTTGCACAACGCACCCCGCTGGAGTGGCGCCAGGCTATCTACGAAGAGAAGCTGGCACAAGCGCGGGAATCTATGACTACTGACAACAATATCCAAACGCTGCGTCGTTTTTTTGATGCAGAACTGGATGAAGACAGTATTCGACCTATTTGACAGACTGGTCATGCCGGTTTGTTGTAAACCCTGATAGCCGTTAATCGTTACGTACGATTAACGGCCCGAGCAAAAGAGAGAAGACTATGTTTGGAAAAGGCGGTCTGGGCAACATCATGAAGCAAGCCCAGCAGATGCAGGAAAAAATGGCCCAGGTTCAGGAAGAAATCGCCCAAATGGAAGTCACTGGCGAATCTGGCGCGGGTCTGGTGAAAGTAACCATCAACGGTGCTCACAACTGCCGTCGCGTGGAAATCGATCCAAGCCTGATGGAAGATGACAAAGAAATGGTTGAAGACCTGGTTGCTGCAGCCTTCAACGATGCCGCACGTCGTATTGGCGAAGCGCAGAAAGAGAAAATGGCGGGTGTTTCCAGCGGGATGCAGTTGCCACCAGGCTTCAAAATGCCATTCTGATCAGTTTGGCGGATGACGCATGCGCTTATCCGCCCTACGATTGACACTGTTTGTCTTTTGTAGGTCGGGTAAGCGCAGCGTCACCCGACATGACATTCTCACTCTTCCTCGAACGCCGCATAACTCTCCACCAGAAAATCAATCAATGCCCTGACCGCCGGTAACTGACCGCGCCGTGAAGGAAACACCAAATGTATCACCTCCCGTCTTGCCCGCCAGTCCGGTAACAAATGCACCAAAGTTCCCTCTGCGATTTGCTTGTGAATCATCAACATCGGTAACTGCACAATCCCCACACCCGCCAGCGCGGCGGCGCGTAACGCAATCATATCGGTGGTCACAAAACGCGGAGTATGGTGCAGCGTCACTTCCTGATTATCCGGGCCAAACAGACACCAGCGGTAAACCTGCTGTGGTTTGGATAACGCCAGGCTCGGCCAGTGTTGAAGATCGGCCGGCGACTTCGGCTGGGAAAAACGCGCGACTAACTCGGGGCTGGCGACCAGGCACATGCCGCGATCGGCCAATTTACGCATCACCAGATCGCTGTCATCCAGCGGCAACGGGCGCACCCGCACCGCTAAATCGACATTCTCATTCAGCACATCAACCTGGCGATTAGTCTCTTCAAGCTGCACCGTTACCTGCGGATACAGCGTCATAAATCGCGCCAGCATGTCGCCGATATGCACATGCAGCAAAGCAACCGGGCAGGTCAGGCGAATCAGCCCGCGCGGCTCGGCACGCAGTGTGTTGATGGCTTCCTGTGCCGCTTCGGCTTCAATAATCATCGCTTTGCAATGGCGATAAAAAATCTGCCCGGCTTCGGTCACCGTGAAACTGCGCGTTGAACGCTGAATCAGGCGGGTTTCCAGGCTTTCTTCCAGCAAAGCAATACGCCGACTCAGGCGCGATTTGGGAATACCGATAACGCGGCTCGCCGGAGAAAAACCGCCGTTATCCACCACTTGCACGAAGTACCACAGATCGTTGAGGTCCTGCATGGCTATTGTCCTGTATATGGAACACTGAGTTCATTTTCAGAGTCTACCGCGGCTTTCGTCTTATGAGTAAGCTTTATCTCAACAGAAATCGACACTCAATGGAGATAACGATGAAATCAATTCTTGGCGTTTATTCAGCACCGGCGTCCCACTGGGTGGGCGATGGCTTCCCGGTTCGCTCACTGTTTTCTTACTCAAAATTCGAAAAACAGCTCAGCCCATTCTTGCTGTTGGATTACGCAGGTCCGGCAGACTTTAAACCGAGCAATAAAGGGCAACGCGGTGTAGACGTCCACCCGCATCGCGGTTTTGAAACCGTCACCATCGTTTACAAAGGCGAAGTGGCACACCGCGACTCCACCGGCAGCGGCGGGGTAATTGGCCCAGGCGACGTGCAGTGGATGACCGCCGGTAGCGGCATTCTGCATGAAGAGTTTCACTCGCCGGCTTTCAGCGAGCAGGGCGGTACGCTGGAAATGGTTCAGCTGTGGGTCAATTTGCCAGCCAAAGACAAATCAACGCCACCGAACTACCAGTCGATTACCGATGCGGACATTCCGGTGGTGACATTGCCGGATAACGCCGGCCAGGTGCGGGTTATCGCGGGTGAAATGGATGGTGCAAAAGGCCCGGCACACACCTTTTCACCATTACGTGTGCTGGATATGCGGCTTAATGCGCACAGCACCACCCAACTGACGCTGCCTGATGGCTGGAACACCGCACTGGTGGTGCTTAAAGGCACCGTGCAGGTCAATGGTCAGGAAGTGGCACGTGAAGCGCAACTGGTGGTGCTGGACGCGAAAGGCGAAACCGTCACCCTGGAAGCCAATAACGACGCCGTCGTGTTGATGTTGAGCGGTGAGCCACTAAACGAGCCAGTGGTCGGTTACGGGCCGTTTGTGATGAACACCCGCGAGGAAATCAAAGAGGCCATTGACGATTTTAATCAGGGCAAATTTGGTCAGAAAGTTTAACAAACTCAAACGGCTATCGCTCAGGTAGCCGTTAATTTTCAGCAGTTTATTCAGATAGCAAAGAGGATATAAACATGGCACCTGCAAATTTTAACGGACAAATCCCGACCATCGATGCCAACGACGCGGTCATGCTGCTCATCGACCACCAGAGCGGTTTGTTCCAGTTGGTCCACGATATGCCAATGCCGACTTTACGCACTCACGCCACGGTGCTGGCCAAAGTTGCGACACTGGCGAATATTCCGGTCATCACCACCGCTTCCGTACCACAAGGCCCGAACGGCCCGCTGATTCCTGAGATTCACCAGTACGCTCCCCATGCGCAATATGTGCCGCGTAAAGGCGAAATCAACGCCTGGGACAATCCGGATTTCGTCGCCGCTGTTAAAGCGACAGGTCGCAAAACTCTGATTATTGCCGGTACCGTGACCAGCGTGTGCATGGCGTTCCCGGCCATCAGTGCGGTGGCGGAAGGTTTCAAAGTCTTTGCGGTGATTGATGCTTCAGGCACTTATTCCAAAATGGCGCAGGAAGTGACTTTGGCGCGTGTGGTTCAGGCTGGAGTGGTGCCGATGGATACCGCAGCGGTTGTTGCTGAAATCCAGCATACCTGGAATCGCGACGATGCGATGGACTGGGCAAATCTGTGGGGCGGCGTATTTATTGAGTACGGCTTGCTGATGGAAAGCTACCAGAAAGCGCAAGATGTGGTGAGTAATCAAGAGCAACTCGACTCCCAGCGCGCTTAATATATTTCCCCCTTTGCGAGACATCGCGCAGGGGGAATATCTTTTTCTATCCCCTTGCTCCGGGCTAATGTTAGGCTATGTCCCACTCTTTTTTCAGAAGTCTGAGCGATGCAAACCAGTCCTTTACTTACTGCCCTTATGGAATCCCTGCGCTGCCTGCCAGGTGTTGGCCCGAAGTCTGCCCAACGTATGGCGTTTGCGCTACTGCAACGTGACCGCAGTGGTGGGATGCGTCTGGCTCAAGCATTAACGCGCGCAATGTCCGAAATTGGGCACTGTGCGGATTGCCGTACCTTTACCGAACAAGAAATCTGCGCCATTTGCGCCAACCCACGCCGCCAGGAAAATGGCCAGATTTGCGTGGTGGAAACCCCGGCGGATATTCACGCTATTGAAGCGACCGGCCAGTTTTCCGGGCGCTATTTTGTGCTGATGGGGCATCTGTCCCCGCTCGACGGTATCGGCCCGCAAGACATCGGCCTCGACAGGCTGGAACAGCGCCTTGAGCGCGAGACTATCAAAGAACTGATCCTCGCGACCAACCCAACGGTTGAAGGTGAAGCCACTGCAAACTACATTGCTGAATTGTGTGGGCAATATGGTGTTGATGCCAGCCGAATCGCGCATGGGGTGCCGGTTGGTGGCGAGCTGGAAATGGTCGATGGCACCACGCTTTCACATTCTTTAGCGGGCCGCCACAAGATTGTTTTTTAATCACTTGTGGGGAGTTTATTAGGCTCCCCGCTTGAAAACCTCCGTTTCTATCCTCATATCACCCTCAACGTTTTCATCACCCCTATGTATTTTGTTGAGGTATCAATGACCATGAAAGGACAAGAGACTCGTGGCTTCCAGTCCGAAGTGAAACAACTTCTGCACCTGATGATCCACTCCCTCTATTCAAATAAAGAAATTTTCCTGCGTGAGCTGATCTCCAACGCCTCTGATGCGGCAGACAAACTGCGCTTCCGCGCGCTGTCTCATGCTGACTTGTATGAAGGTGACGGCGAACTGCGCGTGCGTGTCTCTTTCGATAAAGAAAAACGTACCCTGACGATTGCCGATAACGGCATCGGTATGACACGTGACGAAGCCATTGATCACCTCGGGACCATCGCAAAATCCGGGACCAAAGCGTTCCTGGAATCTATGGGTTCTGACCAGGCGAAAGATAGCCAACTGATTGGCCAGTTTGGTGTCGGCTTCTACTCTGCGTTTATCGTGGCTGATAAAGTCACCGTGCGCACCCGTGCGGCTGGTGTTCCAGCCGATCAAGCGGTGTTCTGGGAATCTGAAGGTGCGGGTGAATATACCGTCGCGGATATCACTAAAGCCGATCGCGGGACTGAAATTACCCTGCACCTGCGCGAAGGTGAAGACGAGTTCCTCGACGACTGGCGTGTGCGCAATGTTATCGGCAAATATTCCGACCACATCGCCTTGCCGGTTGAGATTGAAACCCGTGAAGAAAAAGACGGCGAAACCATTCTCGGCTGGGAAAAAATCAACAAAGCTCAGGCTTTGTGGACTCGTAGCAAGTCTGAAATTAAAGACGAAGAGTACAACGAGTTCTACAAGCATGTAGCGCATGACTTCACCGACCCGCTGGCATACAGCCACAACCGTGTGGAAGGGAAACAAGAGTACACCAGCCTGCTGTACATCCCATCCCAGGCTCCGTGGGACATGTGGAACCGTGACCATAAACACGGCCTGAAACTGTACGTGCAGCGCGTATTCATCATGGACGATGCTGAACAGTTCATGCCGAACTACCTGCGTTTCGTGCGCGGTCTGATAGATTCCAACGACCTGCCGCTGAACGTATCGCGTGAAATTCTGCAAGACAGCCGCGTAACGCAAAACCTGCGTAGCGCGCTGACCAAACGCGTATTGCAGATGCTGGAAAAACTGGCGAAAGACGACAGCGAAAAATACCAGACCTTCTGGAAAAACTTCGGCCTGGTGCTGAAAGAAGGCCCTGCTGAAGACAACGCCAACCAGGAAGCTATCGCTAAACTGCTGCGCTTTGCGACCACGCATACCGATTCCGCTGCACAAACCGTGTCGCTGGAAGAGTACGTGTCACGCATGAAAGAAGGGCAGGAGAAGATTTACTACATCACCGCCGACAGCTATGCAGCCGCGAAAAGCAGCCCGCATCTGGAATTGCTGCGTAAGAAAGGCATCGAAGTATTGCTGCTTTCTGACCGCATCGACGAGTGGATGATGAGCTACCTGACCGAATTCGACGGCAAAATGTTCCAGTCAGTCAGCAAAACTGACGAGTCGCTGGAAAAAATGGCCGACGAAGAAACTCCGGAAGCGAAAGAAGCTGAAAAAGCCCTTGAGCCGTTTGTTGATCGTGTGAAAACCCTGTTGGGCGAGCGTGTGAAAGAAGTGCGTCTGACGCACCGTTTGACCGACACGCCAGCTATTGTGACCACCGACAGCAACGACATGAGCACGCAAATGGCAAAACTGTTTGCTGCGGCGGGCCAGGAAGTGCCGGAAGTGAAGTACATCTTCGAGCTGAACCCGGATCACGGGCTGGTGAAACGCGTCGCGGATACCCAGGACGAAACCCAGTTTGCTGAATGGGTTGAGTTGCTGCTTGATCAGGCGCTGTTAGCTGAACGCGGTACGCTGGAAGATCCAAACCAGTTTATCCGTCGGATGAACCAGCTGCTGGCTTCCTAAGTTTTTCCCCTCACCCTAACCCTCTCCCCTGGGAGAGGGAATCGCCATTATTCCCCCTCTCCTGGGGGAGAGGGTCGGGGTGAGGGCGTCCTAATCAACTAACTACTCCGAAATACCCGCCATTCTTGAGCTGAATACGCCTTTAATGGTAAGGTCTCAACTTCTGCTTTAAAAAATCAAAAATCCAAACGAATGGGGAATTACGCAATGCGTATTATTCTGCTTGGCGCTCCGGGCGCAGGTAAAGGAACTCAGGCTCAGTTCATCATGGAGAAATACGGCATTCCGCAAATCTCCACCGGTGACATGCTGCGTGCCGCAGTAAAATCTGGCTCAGAGCTGGGTAAACAAGCAAAAGACATCATGGACGCCGGGAAACTGGTTACAGATGAACTGGTTATCGCTCTGGTTAAAGAACGTATTACCCAGGAAGATTGCCGTAACGGTTTCCTGCTTGATGGTTTCCCACGCACTATTCCACAAGCTGATGCGATGAAAGAAGCTGGCATCAATGTGGACGTGGTTCTGGAATTCGCCGTACCGGACGAACTGATTGTTGAGCGTATTGTTGGCCGTCGCGTACACGCGCCATCTGGCCGCGTTTACCACGTCACTTTCAATCCACCAAAAGTGGAAGGCAAAGACGATGCGACTGGCGAAGAGCTGACCACCCGTAAAGACGATCAAGAAGAAACCGTGCGTAAGCGTCTGGTGGAATACCATCAGATGACTGCTCCGCTGATCTCTTACTACAGCAAAGAAGCGGCTGCCGGTAACACCAAATATGCGAAAATCGACGGCACTCGTAAAGTGACCGAAGTTAGCGCAGAGCTGGCTAAAATCCTCGGCTAATTCATTGCTGATACAAAAAATACCGGGACGTGTTCCTGGTATTTTTTTGCCCAAATTTTGCCCTTTCGCTGTAATCGGTTTTCCTGAAGCACTTTTACGTTACAATTATCAGTAATTTGTTGATAAGGAGTGGAAATGAATCAGGAAAAAGTGGGCATCTTACTGGCAAACCTCGGCACACCTGATGCCCCCACTCCGGCGGCGGTGAAACGCTACTTGCGCCAGTTTCTCAGCGACAAACGGGTCGTGGATACCCCGCGTTTAATCTGGTGGCCGCTATTACGTGGCGTGATTCTGCCGCTGCGTTCTGCCCGCGTAGCCAAACTTTATCAGTCTGTCTGGATGGACGAAGGCTCACCGCTGCTGGTGTATAGCCGTCGCCAGCAAGCTGCCCTGGCAGCACAACTGCCTGATACCCCCGTCGCACTCGGCATGAGCTATGGCTCGCCATCGCTGAAAAGTGCAGTGGATGAACTTTTGTCCCACCACGTCGACCACATCGTTGTGTTGCCGCTATACCCACAATTTTCCTGCTCAACTGTCGCCGCAGTGTGGGATGAATTAGGGCGCATTTTTGCCGACTACCGCTCGCTGCCGTCGATCTCGCTGATCCGCGACTACGCTGAAGATACCTCCTACATAAATGCGCTGGTGGCTTCGGTCAGGCACTCTTTCGCCCAACACGGTGAGCCGGATGTTTTGCTGCTTTCCTACCATGGCATTCCGCAGCGTTATGCCAATGAAGGCGATGATTATCCGCAGCGCTGCCGCGACACCACGCGTGAGCTGCTTTCAGCACTCGAACTGCCACCTGAAAAAGTGATGATGACTTACCAGTCACGCTTTGGGCGCGAGCCGTGGCTAATGCCGTACACCGACGAAACGCTAAAGATGCTGGCGGAAAAAGGGGTGAAACACATCCAGGTGATGTGCCCTGGTTTTTCAGCCGATTGCCTGGAAACGCTTGAAGAAATGGCGGTACAAAACCGTGAAGTTTTCATTGAAGCGGGTGGCACCAAATATGAATATATTCCTGCGCTTAACGACGATCCGGCACACATCGCCATGATGATCAATCTGGTAGATAAATATCGCTAATCCCGCTTATGGCCGTTAATGTGCTACCATTTCCGGCCTGATTAGCAACCTTTCGAACAACATCATGAAATTTCCCGGCAAACGAAAATCCAAACACTACTTTCCTGTTAGCGCGCGCGACCCTCTTCTGCAACAGGTTCAGCCTGAACATGAAACTGGCACCTCCTGGATTGTCGGGATTGACCAAACGCTGGTGGATATTGAAGCAAAAGTGGATGACGAGTTTGTTCGTCGTTACGGTTTGAGTTTTGGCCATTCGCTGGTGATTGAAGATGATGTGGCCGAAGCCCTATATCAGGATCTGGTGAAAAAAGATCTGATTACTCATCAGTTTGCCGGTGGCACCATTGGTAACACCATGCATAACTATTCGGTATTAGCCGATGACCGCTCGGTGTTACTGGGCGTGATGTGCAGCAATATCGAAATTGGTAGCTACGCCTACCGCTATCTGTGCAACACCTCCAGCCGTACCGACCTCAACTACCTGCAAGGCGTGAATGGCGCGATTGGCCGCTGCTTTACGCTGATTGGTGAGCAGGGCGAACGCACCTTTGCCATCAGCCCAGGCCACATGAACCAGCTTCGCGCCGACAGCATTCCCGAAGAGGTGATTGCCGGTGCCTCCGCGCTGGTGCTGACTTCCTATCTGGTGCGTTGCAAAGACGGCGAGCCGATGCCGGAAGCGACCATGCAGGCTATCGCTTACGCGAAAAAGTACAACGTACCGGTGGTGCTCACTCTCGGCACCAAATACGTTATCGCTGAAAACCCAGAATGGTGGCAGGCGTTCCTGAAAGAGCATGTCTCGATTCTGGCGATGAACGAAGAAGAAGGGCTGGCGCTGACTGGCGAAAACGATCCGCTGTTGGCGGCCGATAAGGCGCTGGATTGGGTCGATTTAGTCTTATGTACCGCGGGGCCGGTTGGGTTGTACATGGCGGCCTTTACTGAAGAATCTGCTAAACGCACTACGCAGCATCCGCTATTGCCAGGGGCGATTGCTGAATTTAACCAGTACGAATTTAGCCGTGCGATGCGCCATAAAGATTGCCAGAACCCGAAGCGTATTTTCTCGCACATTGCGCCATATATGGGTGGGCCTGAGAAAATCATGAATACCAATGGCGCGGGTGATGGTGCGCTGGCGGCACTGCTGCACGATATTACAGCGAATAATTACCACCGTTCTAACGTGCCAAATTCCAGCAAACACCAGTTCACCTGGCTGACCTATTCGTCTTTGGCACAGGTGTGTAAATACGCCAATCGCGTGAGTTATCAGGTGCTGAACCAGCATTCTCCGCGTCTGACTCGTGGGTTGCCCGAGCGTGAAGACAGCCTCGAAGAGTCTTACTGGGATCGCTAATCAAACGCCCTCACCCTCTCCCCCAGGAGAGGGGACTATCCGGTTTTCTCCTTCTCCTGGGGGAGAAGGCCGGGATGAGGGCGCTAATCACACCACCGCTTTATCCAGCATTCCCATCATAGTATTAGCAATTTCACGCTCACCCATAACGACCTGATTGGCACCACGTTCGGTGATGTAATTCACCTCATCGTCATAATGAGCGCGGGCAATAATCTCGATGTCCGGGCATTTCGCTCGCGCTGTCGCGACAATTTCACCGGCTTCGTAACCGTTCGGGATGGTCAACAACAACCAACGCGCGCAATCAAGATGGGCGAGATTCATGATCTCTTCATTGGCAGCATTCCCCAACACCGCACTGATCC
>NZ_JAHWLU010000129.1:0-13098 GCF_022134725.1 Buttiauxella sp. S19-1 | reverse complement strand
GCTTAATACTAATAAGAATGATTGTTATTTAATTAATAGGATTGAACAACACTTATTGCCCAACCCATATAGGCGTTAAGCTCAATTATTGTACGGCTATTTCATCTCTCAGGTATTTCTCCATTCCGTTCCCCCTGCATTGGTACTCCAGTGTGACGGTTTGGTTCAGGCACAATGCGCCACTGGTCAGGCTGCAGGTTTTGATCGGATCGCCATAAGGGAATGCCGCACTATACCCCCATTGTTGACACTGGTGGCTGGCAGCCGACTGAGCAACGTAGGTGTCGACTTTCGCTCTTTGTAATGGCGCAATATCAAACCCGAGACGAACAACACCTGCCACTTCGCTCCCTTTGATGGGTTGTGGCGTTTTATTCATGGTGCAACCGCTTAATAACGCAGCCACTAAAACTAAATATATTGTTTTCATCACGCTGAGTCTCAAAAGATATTTCTTCTTATTTTAGCATGCAGCCAAACAGAATATTACCAACAGTATAAAGCTGTGTAATTGCATTTAAGGTCAGTAATAACGCATCTCTTAACCTAAATTGCGGGCGTTTATCAAAGGGTAATTACTGTGGTATTCACCAACGGTTTTCAGAAGATTTATGGCAGCAAGCATGGGTGTGCTGGAGAGAGGTTTAGCGCTGGTGGTAAGCGAAGTGCGTAACCGGGCAAAACTCAGAAGTGTGAGCACCTCTTAATTTTTTAAAACAAAATTTCATTAAATTTGAAAGTATGTTTGCCAGATAGTATCGTTAAGGTATACCCAAGCTATTCACCGCGGGAAATCCCGTGACCCAATCAGGAGACGGAAATGAAAATAGCACTGATGATGGAAAACAGTCAGGCTGGCAAAAATGCAATCATTCTTAATGAGTTGCAAGCGGTTGCTGCTGAGAAAGAGTACCCGGTTTACAACGTCGGTATGAGCGATGAGCAGGATCACCACCTGACCTACATCCACCTCGGTATTATGGCCAGCATTCTGTTGAACTCGAAAGCCGTTGATTTTGTTGTGACCGGCTGCGGTACAGGTCAGGGCGCAATGATGTCTCTGAACATCCATCCAGGTGTGGTTTGCGGATACTGCCTGGATCCAGCCGATGCTTTCCTGTTCGCTCAAATCAACAACGGTAACGCGCTGTCACTGGCATTCGCTAAAGGTTTCGGTTGGGGTGCAGAGCTGAACGTCCGTTACATGTTCGAGAAAGCATTCACTGGCCGTAAAGGCGAAGGCTACCCAATCGAGCGTAAAGAGCCACAGGTTCGTAACGCGGGCATCCTCAACCAGGTTAAAGCGGCTGTAGTAAAAGAAAACTATCTGGACACCTTACGTTCTATCGACCCTGAGCTGGTGAAAACCGCGGTAACCGGCGAGCGTTTCCAGAAGTGCTTCTTCGAAAATTGCCAGGACAAAGAGATTGAAGCGTTCGTTCGCGAAATCCTTGCCTGATAATGATTAATATGAAATACGGCCAGTTTTTGCTGGCCGTATTTTTTTGCTTCAATACCGCCTAATTTCCGGCGCTTTACGCGCTATCTTTCTCAATTCCTATCATTACTTCCTGCTATCGAACTGATGCGACTGCATATCAGCGTGTTGTTGCGTCTGACGCGCGGCTTCAAGGTGTTCTGCATCCCAGTGTTGAAGGTTGATATCAGCTTGCGGCTCTTCGGGCCAGCGCTGTTGCACACCGTTATGCAGACTCGGTTTATGTAACGCAGGGAAGCTTAATGAGGGTGAATCGGCGCTGGGGTCGGCGGCAGTGACCTGAAAACTGACCAGCGATAAAAACAGTATTAACCTTAATGTTATGTGTTTCATAACGGCCTCAACGGCACTCAATCTATAGCGTTAAGTATAATTGTGGCCCGAAACACTATGCAGACTTACTGCATTATTGCTTTTTGGAAACGCTGCTCCCGGCATTTTGCGGTAGCCGCAACAAGTCGACCAGCCCAAGCAAGCAAATCAGCGTAATCATCACAAATGAAATTTTAATCGGCATGCCGGGAATTGATGTGACATCAAACCATTGGCTGATTTTCTCGCCAAGGCGAATACCAATTGCGCCAAGCGAGATCCCCAGGCCTACCGACAACTGCGTCGCGGTGCTGAAAAGCGTATTGGCGTAGCTCATTTGCGCAGGTGGCACATCGGAAAAGGCCAGCGTGCTGATGCCGGTAAATTGCATTGAGCGGAACATGCCACCAAAGAACAGGATGGCTATCGTCAACCATGCCGCGGTGTGCGGCGTGAGAAATGCACACGCCAATAAAGAAGCGACGTTCAGCAGACCGTTAATAATCAGCAGTTTTTTGAAGCCTAACACACGAATCAACGGCGTGGTGGCGGGTTTCATGGCGAGGTTCCCGGCAAATACGGCTAACACCAGTAAGCCCGAATGAAACGCGTCCATACCGAAACCGACCTGAAACAGCAGCGGCAATAAAAACGGTACCGCACTGATGGAGGTGCGGAATAGCGAACCGCCGTACATTGTCACGCCAAAAGTTTGCACCCTTAAAGCATCAAGACGAATCATCGGGTGTTTGGCATGTTTAAAATGCCGCAGTGAAAACCATAACGAGGCGGCTCCCAATAGCAGCAGGCTGACGGTTGGCAACACATTCACCTGCGATTGCCCGAGCATTTCCAGCCCATAGACCAGGCTAATCATCGCCACTGCGGTACTGGTAAAACCGATGCCATCAAACGGGCGGCGATCGTCATCATGAATATCAGGAATCAGCCGCCACGCCAGCGCCATTGCTATCAACCCAAGCGGTAGGTTGATATAAAAAATCCAGCGCCACGAGGCGTAACTGGTGATGAATCCCCCCAATGGCGGGCCAATAATTGGCGCAACCAAAGCCGGCCAGGTGAGTGTGGCGATAGCGGTTATCAGTAAATGCTTGGGCGTGGTGCGTAACACCGCAAGCCGCCCGACCGGTACCATCAACGCACCGCCAACCCCTTGTAAGATGCGCATGGCGACAAACTGTTCCAGCGTATTGGCAATCCCACATAGCACGGATGCAAAGGTGAAAATCCCCAGTGCGAGGGTAAAAACTTTGCGGGCACCAAAACGATCGGCAATCCAGCCACTGGCCGGAATTAACACCGCCAGAGTCAGCAAATAAGCGCTCATACCGATATTCAGATCAACAGCATCAACGCCAAATGTTTTTGCCATTTCCGGGAGTGCTGTGGCAATCACGGTTCCGTCGAGAAATTCCATAAAAAATGCGCCAGCAACCAGTAGCGCCATACCAGAGATGCCGCGTTTTGGAGACTGAGAAGGGGAGTTTTCCATGCATGAAACTCAAAATTAAAATAATGTTTTAAAAAATAATTGAGCCAATTAACCAGTTAAGTGTTGGATTTGCAAGCCATTTGATGTGAATGGCTTGTAAAATTCACAATGAAAATGTGTGATGAGCATCACAAAACTATTGATTTGTGTGACGGATGTCATATTATAGGTCCCATAACGAGCAACACCTGCAAAACTAAAAACTGGAGCACACAATGAAAATGCGCAAAATCCTGAAAAGTATGTTCGAGCAGTACTGCAAAACCTTCAAAGATGTACCGCCAGCTGGCATGTTTTGATCTGTCAGCCTGAATAAAAAAACCTGCCGCGGCAGGTTTTTTTATGCCTGAAATTTGGCTTTTAACGCTGCATATTCCACTTTATATCGACAATTTTTGCTTTAGCACTTTTTCGCATAACGTTATGCATTTTACACTTATTTACATTGTGGGTATGGCTGGTGCACTATGCGGACTCTATTTGAGATGGAGTCTGTGAATAAATGCGTAAACCCCTGTTGTTATCTGCGCTGTTTGCCTCTTTGGCCCTGGCACTTTCTGGCTGTGATGATGCGAAAACCGAAACTGCAGCCGCGTCTGCTCCAGCAAAACAAGCTTCCCAGGATGGCGGCAATTTAATTGTCGGTATTACTACCGGTGATCCATTAGCGGTGAACCCACTGTATGCCAGCGACCGCACCACGCTGACGATTATGCAGGCGCTGTACGCCCCACTGTATAGCTTCAATGGCGACAAGATTGAATGGGGGCTGGCAGAAAGCCTGACGCCATCCGAAGACAACCTCTCATACCTTTTAAAACTTAAACCCAATCTGAAATGGCAGGATGGCAAAGCGATTACTGCCGATGACGTGGTGTTTACGTTCAACAAATTGCTCGATGAAAAACAACATAGCTTCTTTCGCAGCATGTTCGTTTATGGCGATAAACCCATTCAAGTCAGCAAAATTGATGACCAAACGGTGAAATTCACGTTGCCGCAGGTGAGTGCGGCATTTGTTGGGACTCTGGTTCAGATTTACCCTATTCCGCAGCATGTTTTTGCTGACGAAAAGGGCGATATGGAAAAGAGCACCAAAAACGATGCGCCAGTCGGTTCTGGCCCGTTCAAATTTAAAGAGTATCGTGCCGGGCAGTATTACGCACTGACCCGTTTTGATGACTACTGGAACGGTAAACCGAAGCTGGATGCCGTGACTTACCGTTTTGCTAAAGACAGCAACTCTGCCAACCTTGCGCTGCAAAATGGCGAAATCAACATGAAGATGGTTGATCCGCAAGACGTCACCCGTCTGAAATCGAGCGGTAAATTCGACTTCGTTATCTATCCTGAAGGGCGTCTGGCCTATATGACGTTCAACCAAAACATCGACAGCATGAAGAATAAAGCGCTGCGTCAGGCTATCGCTTATGCCATCAATAAAGATGAACTGGTGCAGGCGGCATTCTCATCGTTGGATTACGCGCAACCTGCCGCGTCTATTTTGACGCCAGACACGCTGTATCAAACCAACGATGTCGAAACCTATAAATACGACGTTGAAAAAGCGCAAGCGCTGCTCAAAGAATCAGGCGCTCCGGCTAATCTGAAACTGCGTCTTGCGTATATCAACACCAACAAAACCCAGGAAAGCATGGGGCTGTATATTCAGCAGCAGCTGAAGAACATTGGTGTCGCGGTAGAACTGATGCCAATGGACGCTAACGCTATGTCGCAGCGCAGCCTGGATATGAAGAACACCACGTATGAGCTGAGCCTCGGCGGTTACATCATGGGTATGGAGCCTGATGGCTACAAGTCTTTGTATATGAGCAATGAAGCTTATAACTACGCGCATTACAAGAACCCGGCGTTCGATGCGTTATGGAACCAGGGCGCGACTGAAACAGACAAAACCAAACGTGCTGAAATTTATAAGCAAGTTCAGCAAACCGTCGCAAATGATATGGCATGGTATCCGATTGCTTATACCAATGCGGTTGTCGCGGTAGACAAACGTTTTGCCGGGACCAAAGAGGCTGAACCTAAGCCGGTTTATATGTTCCAGGACCTGTCAAAAATCTATCAACAATAATAAGCACTTGCCCTCGGATTACGGTTTACCCCGTGCCGGGGGTTTTCTTTTGGGTAAAACCTGGAAAGCAGTATGAACAATGTGTTAGTACGACGCCTGGCGCAACTTGTGCCGATGCTGTTCTTCATTTCGCTGGTGTCGTTTTTGCTGGTCAAACTGGCACCTGGCGATCCGGTGCAGGCTTACATTACGCCACGTATGAGCCCTGAGGATATTGAACGTATCCGTCATAGTCTTGGGCTGGATAAACCGATGTTTATGCAATACCTGTTGTGGCTAAAAAACGTGCTGCAAGGGGATTTGGGTTATTCACTGATTTACCATCGCCCGGTATTAACCATGATTGCTGAGCGTATTCCGGCCACTCTCGGTTTGATGGGCGCATCACTGGTTCTGGCGATGGTCGTGGCTATTCCACTCGGATTATTGGCTGGTGCTTATAAGCATCGCTGGCTCGATCACTTCCTGAATATGTTCGCTTATATCGGTATTTCAGTGCCGATTTTCTGGTTCGGTATTCTGCTTATCACGGTGTTCTCGGTGCAACTGAACTGGCTGCCGAGCATGGGGATGCGCACCATCGGCGTTGAAGATTCCTGGCTGGATGTGATTCGCCACGGCATTTTGCCGTGTATCGCACTGAGCTTTTATAACCTCTCGAACTATGTGCGTTACATCCGCTCCAACACCATCACGCAACTGTCGGCAGATTACGTGCAAACCCAGCTGGCCTACGGTGCCACTCGTCGCACAATCTTATTCCGTCATGTACTCAAAAACGTGCTGCTGCCGGTGATTACTTTGTTTGGCCTCTCGTTTGGCGAACTGGTGGTCGGGGCGTATGTCACCGAAAGCGTCTTTTCCTGGCCGGGCATGGGCCTGTTAGGGATCCAGTCGATAACCTCGCTGGATTACCCGTTGATCATGGCGATGATCATGCTTTCATCGACCATGCTGATTATCGGTAACTTATTGGCAGACTTGTTATATCGCGTGGCCGACCCGCGTATTAAGGCATTGAGGTAAGACGATGAGTAGACGTTGGCAACAAGTTAAACATGGCCTGAAACGTAATCGTCCAGCTCAATTCTCGTTACTGGTTCTGGTGATTTTCAGCATTGCCGCATTACTGGCGGCTATCAGCCCGTGGGACCCTAACCAGATGTCGCTGACCGCAAGGTTGCTGCCGCCAGATGCCGCGCACTGGTTCGGTACCGATGACTACGGGCGCGACTATTTCACTCGAGCCTTATACGGCGGCCAAATTTCCCTGATGGTCGGTTTCCTGTCGATGCTCTTTTCAACCTTGATTGGTACGCTGGTGGGGACGATTAGCGGCTACTTCGGCGGGCGTATCGACAACCTGATGATGCGTGTGGTCGATATTTTGCTGTCGATTCCGGCGTTCTTCTTACTGCTGGTGTTAAACGCTTACCTGAAGCCAGGCATCGCCAACATCATTTTAATTATCAGTGCGCTGACGTGGATGAACATGTCGCGCCTGGTGCGGGCGGAAACTTTGTCGGTCAAAGAGCGTGAATATGTGGTGTATGCGCGCGCCTGTGGCGAACACTCGCTGATTATCATTGCCCGCCATATTATCCCGAACATTTTGCCAACCATTATGGTCGCGGCGACGCTCAACATTGCCTCGGCGATCCTGATGGAGTCGACGTTAAGCTTCCTTGGGCTGGGTGTCCAACAGCCGAATGCCTCGTGGGGCAGCATGCTAAATAACGCACAATCTTTCATTGGCGAAGCCACCTGGCTTGCGATGTTCCCTGGGGTCTTGATTTTGCTGACGGTGCTGAGTTTTAACGTGCTGGGTGATGTTTTGCGTACCGCCTTTGAGCCAGGAGCGAACCGCGATGAATAACTTACTGGAACTCGACAACCTGCAAACCTCTTTCTTCACCCGCGAAGGGGAAGTGAAAGCGGTGCGTGGCGTAAGCTTTGCGGTGCAGCGTGGTGAAGTGGTGGGGATTGTTGGCGAATCAGGCTGCGGCAAAAGTGTCACCTGTAAATCGGTGCTTAAACTGCTGGGCAACAATGGCAAAGTTGTTGGCGGGCATGTCCATTTCAAAGGCGAAGATTTAGCCCGCAAAACGCCGGAACAGATGCGCCAACTTCGTGGCAATGACATTGCGATGATTTTCCAGGACCCGATGACCGCGCTCAATCCGGTGCTAACCATCGGCAAACAGATGAGTGAGATCCTGATTCGGAATCAAAATCTAAGCAAAAAAGCAGCCAAAGAAAAATCTATCGCCATGCTGCAACAGGTGGGGATTGGGAATGCTGAGCAGCGTTATAACCAGTATCCCCATGAATTCAGCGGCGGGATGCGCCAGCGTGTAATGATTGCCATTGCGCTGTCTTGCCATCCAGCATTGCTGATTGCCGATGAGCCAACCACCGCGCTGGATGTCACTATTCAGGCGCAAATTCTGCGTCTGTTAAAACAGCTGCAACAGCAAACCGATACCGCCATTATGCTGATCACCCATGATCTCGGCGTGGTGGCGCAAGTGTGTTCGCGTGTGGTGGTGATGTACGGCGGCCTGGTGATGGAGCAGGGCAGTGTGGAAGATATTTTCTACCGTCCGGCGCACCCGTACACTCGCGGCTTGCTGGCTTCACTGCCGCGACAGGGTGAAACCGGCGCGCGTTTATCGCCGATTGACGGTTCGCCGCCGGGCTTACTCAACCCGCCACCAGGTTGCCCGTTTGCCGAACGTTGTCCGCAGCGTATGGCACGTTGCGCCAGCCTGCCGCCGATGTATCAGACAGGTGAAGGGCATCAGGCAATGTGCTGGTTATGGGATTCGGAGGTGAACAATGCAGGACGTTAAGCCATTGGTTCGGGTCAGCGGGCTACGCAAATATTTCCACAGCCAGCAGGGTTGGTTTAACAAAACGCCCCCGGTGAAAGCGGTGGATGGTGTGAGTTTCGACATCTATCCCGGAGAAACTTACGGGCTGGTGGGCGAGTCAGGCTGCGGTAAATCGACATTAGGGCGCAGCGTGCTGCGTCTGTTTGATATTACTGAAGGCGAGATTGAGTTTGCCGGCCAGAACATTGCCAACATGAGCGACAAGCAACTCAAACCGTTGCGCCGCCGCATGCAGGCAATTTTCCAGGACCCGTATTCGTCACTCAACCCAGGCATGACGGTCGCGCAACTGATTGCCGAGCCGATGAAAATCCACGGCTATGGCAAAGCTCAACGCGAAGCACGCACTATTGAATTGCTGGAACAGGTTGGCCTGAAGGCGGAGCATTTAAACCGCTTCCCGCATGAATTCAGCGGCGGTCAGCGCCAGCGCATCAGCATTGCTCGCGCTTTGTCGGTTAACCCTGAATTTGTGTTATGCGATGAACCGCTCTCGGCGCTGGATGTTTCGGTGCAGGCGCAGGTAGTGAATATTTTGCAGGATTTGCAGCAGGCATTGGGGCTGACGTACCTGTTTATCGCGCACGATTTATCGATGGTACGCCATATTTCTGACCGTATTGGCGTGATGTATCTGGGCTCGCTGGTAGAAGAAGCCCCGGCGGAAATGCTCTATACCGAACCGGCGCATCCATACACACGGGCGCTATTGGCATCGATTCCGGTCGCCGATCCGCATGTACAAATGCTGGAAAGGGGCGGTATTAGCGGGGAGTTACCGGGGGCGATAAGCGACTGGCCGGGTTGTAAATTCGCCAATCGCTGCCCGCGAGCGATGGATAAATGCCAGAGCCACAGCCCAGTAATGCAGGAGATTTCTCCTGGTCACCGGGTGGCATGTTGGCTGTTTGAAGAAAAGTAAGCGTATTTAGCGTGGTGCCAGAGCGAGAATGACATGTTCAGGGTCATTCTCGATCGCACGTAGTAATGCTTTTGCTGGGCCTGTCGGTTCACGGCGGCCTTGCTCCCAGTTTTTCAGCGTATCGACGCTCACGGAGATCAGCCGGGCAAAACCGGCCTGCGATAACCCCGTCGCCTGACGAATGGTTTTGACCTGAGTCGCGGTGACTTCCGTTGCGCGAGATGGCTCGCGTTTACCTTCTACAATCTCATTCATTTGCGTCATGCTTTCAGACAGACGCGCGAACAGTTGTTTATCCATTTACCACCTCTCGTTCATTTGCCGCAAAAAACGTTTTTCCGCTTCATCCAGATCGTCTTTGACCCCTTTCGGGTTAATCAGCAATAGTCTGATGATGCTATCGACGTTTTTATGGAAATAGATGACTCTAACGCCACTGCGTTTTCCCTTGTTTTTTGCAGGCCACCGCACTTTACGCAGGCCACCAGTATGGGGAATCACATCGCCGCTTTCCGGGGAAAACGTCAGGAATACCTGAAACAATCGGTATTCTTCATCCGTGAGTAGTGCGTTGACATCCTCTGTAAAAATGGGCGTTTCGATAAAAAGCATAATATCCGCCATTGGCGTATAGCCAGGATTAGGTTAACAGGAAGTGCACATAAGTCAATGGCGTACTTAGATAGCATGCAAAACTCGGGTGGTTAACTGAATTCACAAAGTTTTAGTACGTTCTTCGGGATGCATTCCAGAATGGATTATTGCCTCAGGGATAGAGGCGCGAGTACTATGACGCCCATTGCGAAACAGGAGAGAAAGAATGTCCGAACAATTATCTGCCGACCAGGAACTGGTTTCTGACGTGGTGGCGTGCCAGTTAGTGATTAAACAAATTCTGGATGTCATTGATGTGATTGCGCCGGTAGAAGTCCGTGAAAAAATGGCGAACCAATTAAAGACCATTGATTTCGCCACTCATCCGGCAGCGGCGGATCCGGTGACCCGCCGCGCGATTCAAAAAGCCATTTCTTTGATTGAACTGAAATTCACCCCGCAAAACGAAGCGCATTAATTCCGAATTATAATCGCCCTTATTCAAGGGCGATTTGTCATCAGAAGAACGTCATCACTAATAAGTAACTCGCTGCACAAGCACAGCTCACGCCGATTAAGCCGGGCAAAATGAAACTGTGGTTAATGATGAATTTACCAATTTTTGTGGTGCCAGAACGGTCAAAGCCGATGCACGCCAGGTCGCTTGGGTAAGTCGGCAACACAAAGTAGCCGTAAGACGCCGGGAAGAAGGCAATCAGCATTTTCGGTTCAACACCCAGCATCAACCCCATCGGTGCCACGGCAGTTAACGCGGCAGCCTGGCTGTTCACCAGTTTAGAAACCAAAAACAGCACGATGGCATAAGTCCACGGGTGGCTTTGCACGACGCCTTCCAGCGCCATTTTTAGTTCTTCAAGATGTGCCTGGAAAAAGGTATCACTCATCCACGCCACACCAAATACCGAGAAAATAGCCACCATACCGGCTTTGAATACCGCGCCGTTAGAGACAGCCGAGGCATTCACTTTGCAGGCGATCAGCATTACGGCACCGGCAATCAACATCATCATCTGGATAACCAGATTCATCGATAGCGGCTTGAATGAGCCTTTTACCTCGAAGGCCGGGCGCAGCGCCGGAATGGCCCCTAATAACACCACCACCAGAATCCCGGCAAAGAAGATCCACGTTGACCAGTAGGCTTGTTTTGGGAACACCTGGTTCATCAGCGTTTCGCTGCTGCCGTAGATAAATTCACGCTGTTTCGGGTCTTTGAGTTTTTCCTGGAACTCTTCGTCGTCCTGCAAATCTTTGCCGCGACGTAAGCTCCACAGTGCTGCAATCAGCACGCCAAACAATGAAGCAGGAACGGAAACGCAGAGGATATCGAGGATGCCCCACGCCTGACCAATACCATGGTTAGCCGCCAGAATCGAAATCAGCGAAACCACCGCCACAGAAACCGGAGACGCGGTAATCGCCATTTGCGAAGCAATTGATGCCACCGCCATTGGGCGTTCCGGACGAATGCCTTTCTTCAGTGCGATATCGGCGATAATCGGGAACATGGTGTACACCACATGACCGGTGCCGCACAGGAAAGTCAGCATCCAGGTGGTGAACGGTGCGAGCAGGGTGATGTGCTGGGGATGTTTGCGCAGCAGACGCTCTGCAAACTGCATCATCACATTCAGGCCACCCGCAGTTTGCAATGTGGCGGCACAACCAATCACAGCAAGAATGGTCAGCATCACATCAACGGGGGGTTTACCTGGCTCAAGCCCAAAGATGAAGGTGAGAATAAACAGCCCAATGCCGCTGATTAGGCCAAGCCCCATCCCACCAAAACGTGTGCCCACTAACAGGCATAAAATAATGACAATAAATTCAATGGTTATCATGGTAGACCCTTAACGTTGTATATGTAATTAGCATTACAGAATGTAAGGATTACCGCTGGGACACAGATCTTGTTTATTAAACTTCAATTAAAACAGATTGTTAGTAACAATAAATTAACACTCCGCCCGAGACAGGCGGAGTGAATAATCATAACGGGAGATGGGAATACTGAAGGCGTGGAAGGATAGCGCTGTCGTTTGCTACGTCGACGACTACAACGTCTTCGCCATGTTTAAGCAAAATACGCATGCCATTGTTATCCTGGGTAATCTGCATATCGGTGATAGGTCGCTGGTGGTCGAAATCCCAAACGCTTACAAACACGGGATGCGTTTCATGGCTCCGTAACACCAGATAACTCAACTCACCAACGGCTGGATTATCGGGCGCGCGTCCTTGCCACAACTCGGCATGTCCATACAGCCATAGTGCTTGCCCGTGGTGGGCTGTGGCAAAGTGGCGCGGCTGGCAATTGGTTAACGATACGCAATGCGCATCATTCATGATAGACAACGGGCCGTGAGCACTAAACTGCGCCTGTTCACCTTCAACATCCAGTGCTTTCCCATGCAGATGTAGCGTCCAGTCGATTTGCTGGCAATGCGGATTATGCACGCTGCTAATGTCAATTAAGGCGTTATCCAGCCATAACAGACGGCGGCGAAAACGCACGTCACGCCAGGCTTCACTGTCCCATTGTACGCGGGTATGGCTGTCGAGTTCAGGCGGCGTTTGTCGCCAGTCAACCTCTGTATCCAGCCAGCAGAAAGCCTGGCTTTCATGATACTGGAGGACCACAGGAACGGCAGGGGGTTGGTTGGTTTGGTTGACTGTAATGGTGTTATGCGTGGCGCTATTTTTGTAATACGCATAGTGCATTGGCGCGCCATAACCGGTCGTACCAAGATCAGGCAGGATCTCTTTTGCACCATTAAACAGCAGAATGTTCAGGCGGTCATAGTGGTCATGCTCGCCGCCATAGGGCGTATGTTTAACCAGTAATGCACGTTTCTTTTCTGTGTTACGCCACACGGTCAGACCGCTATGCGGGGCATGAGTATGACCCGCAGGAATCAGGTCCGGTATCTTTTCTGGCAGTGGTGTGGTGTAAAGCAGGGCATCAAGACCAGGACGCGGATGTTGCGCATTGATAGCCTTAAGCGCGGCGGCATACTGCTCATCGCGATAGTAATGCCAGGCAAAGTGATAAAGATGACCGTGGTCGAGTTTTTCCTGGCCATAGATACAATCGTTGATACGCGGAAAAGTGCCGTCTGGCATTAACAGAGTCAGCGGGAAACTAAGCATTTTTTTATAGTAAGGTTCATCCAGCAAACTCCACTGGGTGCCTATAGCCAGTTTTTCAAAAGCCAGAAAACCTTGCAGGGCGTAGAAGTGGTAATGAAT